>NZ_VPEJ01000001.1:0-294098 GCF_013417245.1 Acinetobacter sp. YH16042 | reverse complement strand
CAGCGTTCAATCTGAGCCATGATCAAACTCTTCAGTTTAAAATCAATAGTACATATAGTGTACCAATCTTGGCTCATCAATTACTGACAAAAATTTGCTCAAATAAACTTCGAGTAATTTCTACCATTAATCAATGAAAATAATTTCGATCGATCAATCAGTAAAAATCCACACAAGTTGTTCTTCATAATCTCTTAATGATCTTCTTGTTGGTTCGTCACCAGCAAGCTAGGTCGGCTATATTACTCTTTATTTCTAAAGAGTCAACCGGTAATTCAAATTATTTTTAAACTTTCTTTCTAAAACCCAACTTAATCAATTCAACCAAGTCATTGTTTTATCAGAAGTTTTAATCTTCACCACCGCCGATGGATGTGCATTCTACAGCATTTCTGATCCAACGCAACACCCTTTTTCATTTATTTTTAGTTTTTCATTACGTTTGTTTATTTATTCTACTAAATTAAGTTTTTTTACTATTTTTTGAGCATAAAAGGGACAATATTTCCATATTTATCCGTTAATTTATCTTTTTCATTCTTTTCTTGCCATTTTAAAGCTCGACAATCGACATATTCACAGTAGCCACCTTCCCCACACTCGATTTCGTCGTTGATTTTGATTTGATAGTTAAAGCTTCCTGCATAGCCTGCGCCGAGTCCAAATTTAAAATCCCCACGACTCTGTGCTTGTACATGTATTTTCAGTTTGTCATTTTGGTAAATCCATTCAAATTCACGTGGCAAATACATTTTTTGCAAATTTGGGGTTTTAACTACAGGATAAACGCGCATGACTTTAAAGAACACGGCTTGGTCTGCCATGAACACTTGCTGCTGATTTAAATCTCTTAGATATAAACGTGAACTCAAAATATTGTTATAGCGGTCTCGCGTTTGTATAAAGATGATTTGACGCTTTCGGCTCAGGTTGATCACCTGATGGGTATAAAACGCCAAAGGTAAATATGGAAACTTGCGTATTTGTGCATAAGACAAAACCGCCAACTGATTTACATCATACATCTGGCCCTGAAATTTGATTTGCCCTTCACATTGGCACATCACTGACCAATATTCAGCAAGACCCAATCTTAATTTAATTAAACACGAAGAAATATCTGTAGTTTGCACGGACAAATCTAAACTGAGTTCAGTATCTTCTCGATGAATTTGAAATGCTGCACCATCCCAACCAATCAGTTCTTTGTCTCTAAATTTAAAGACGGTATCACTCAGACTACAGTCATCTTTAATGGAATATGATTGTAATTGCCCAACCATATGACCACTCACACTGGTCATCACTGTGGCAGTATTGAGTTCGTCTTGTTGAATGGACGCAGGATTTTGAAAAGCAGGAATCTGTGGCTGCCCGAGCCAACTCATAAAGTTAAGATAATGTAATGGCGCAGGAAGATTCGGTAGACAAAGTCCATAATGGACTGAAGGATAAGGCGTATTCGGTGCATGTAGATTTATTTTTTTATGTTGTAAATCTGGAGCTTGATTCAGTCGTCTTGATTGATCCAAGAAATCTTGAAATATCTGCATATCAAGCTCCTTTTCATTATTTTATTTCATACTTTAACTCATGCTTCTGCCTTTTTTGCCATTAGGGTTGTGACAAATCCAGACAATGCATAAATTACTGAAATAATTAAAATACCCATTGGAATATTATACGTTACAGCAGCTAAAATGAAGACTATGATTGGCAACACCGCAAATGGAACACGGCGACGATCCACAGTTTTAAATGAATAGTATTTTACATTTGAGATCATCAATAGACCCACTGCAATAATCACTACCGCATTAAAAATCTGAATACCTGTTTCGCGTAAGTCGAAGACCGCAGGGATATCCATACCTACCCATACCAATGAAATAATCATAACGGCTGCGAGTGGACTTGCAACACCAATAAAATAACGTTTATCGACAACCCCAATTTGTACGTTAAAACGTGCCAAACGGAAGGCTGCACATGCGGTGTAAACAAAACATGCTGCCAGGCCAATACGGCCTAAGTCATTTAGACTCCAGCTATACATTAAAATGGCAGGTGCAACACCAAATGCTAGCAAGTCCGACAACGAGTCAAACTGTTCACCAAAAGGACTTTGTGCGCCGATAGCACGTGCGACACGCCCATCCAAACCATCAAATAATGCTGCAAGGAAAATGGCATAAATGGCTTGTTGAAACTCACCATTCATACTGGCAATAATAGAATAAAAGCCGGATAACAACGCTGCAGTTGTAATCAAGTTTGGCCACAGATAGATCCCACGACGTTTCACTTTATGCCCTTCATGGGTATGCTCCTCTTCTTCAACTTCAAATGTAATGCCATCAAATGCATTTTCATCCTTTGAAGAAATTTCCCGCTCAGGTTTATTTGTATTTGTCATTGTTCGATCCTAACTGTGACCTTTCTTTTTCAAGTTTAAAATTATTCGCCAACCAACCAACGTACGGCTGCATGACCACCATTTTCATTCATACGAAGATGTGGGAACAACCATTGTAATGCTTCGTCCGCATCTTCAGAGAATTTCCAAGGTGGGTTAATCACCAATAAACCACAACCATTTAGACCGACTGGAGTGTCATCTGGCCATACACAAATTTCGCAAACCAACTGACGACGAATGCCGGTTTTGTACATTTTCTTTTCAAAACGTTCAATCATCGCGCGGTCTTTAATTGGATACCATACCGCAAAAACGCCTGTCGGCCATTTTTTATAAGCAGCCACCAACAATTCTACAAGCTGTGGAAAATCTTTACGTTCTAATTCGTAAGGCGGGTCAATCATGACTAAACCACGTTTTTCTTTTGGTGGAATTACACCCAGTAAACCTTCGTAAGCATCACGCTCATGCAAGCCTGCACGTTTATCAAAAATATTGTGGCGCAATTGTTGGAATACATCGCGCTGCATTTCAAAAATCGTTGCCTTATCAGTTTCACGCATGCCTTCAAGTGCGAACCACGGAGAGCCTGGATAAGCGCCTTTGCCAAAGTTTTCACGCATTTTTTCAACAACTTTTAAATATTGTTGAACACCTTCAGGCGCATTGCGTTTAATCGAATCATCGAGCTTAACTAAACGATGAATACCATTTAAAAACTCACCTGATTTCTGTGCTTCAGAGGTCGAAAGATCATATTTACCTGCACCACCATGTGTATCTACATAGCGATAAGGTTTATCTTTTGCATTCAGTCGACTTAATAACTGAAGCAGCAAAACGTGCTTCATCACGTCGGCAAAATTGCCTGCATGGAAATGGTGACGGTAATTCATGTTTCTTTAATTCCTAATATCAACGGACATTTTAGCATGAAAAATAGTTTCATTCCGATGCTATTCTTGCTCTAGAATACGTCACCTTTTTTTCCACAACTTTATGGATCGTATATGGAAACAGCCTTTCTCCCAAAGTCTTGGCCGGTTGATCAAATCCTCGATGATTTAGATCAACACGGGTTTAGCATTATTGATGACGCTTATCCTGCTGAATATATACATGCACTTGTTGAAGAATGTATGTCAAATTTAAATAAATTTAGGGATGCAGCCGTACAAAATGGGGTCATCAGTAAAATTAGAAGTGATCATATTTTATGGATTAACGACACATTAGATGTCGCACAAGAACACGTTCAAGCCTTAGAACTTTTATCAGAACAATTTAATCGCGCATTTTTTTCTAACATTCACGAAGTCGAAGCACATTTTGCTTGTTATAACGCAGGTGAGTTTTATGCACTACACAAAGATAATCCTCAAGGCAAAAATGGACGTGTCATTTCAGCGGTTTATTATTTGCATGAATATTGGCAAGCCGACTGGGGCGGTGAATTGCGCTTACAAGATAAGAATGATGTTTGGCATATTTTAGAACCTAAACCGAATCGCATTGCGTTATTCCAAAGTGACCTATTACACGAGGTACTCGAAGCTAAACATCAACGTTTATCGATTACGGCTTGGCTACGTAATGACAACTCGATGTGGTAATTCGAGATTCCTCCTTTAAATCCCTTAAACTATCCTCATATATGAGTCATTCATAGATGAGGATGTACCCGATGCGTCAAAACAGTCATAAAATTATTCAGCGTATTGGCGAAACCGATCAATTATTTCTACAAGGCAACAGCCCTGAACTTGCTCTTGAGCGTGCAGACTTACGCCTGCAATTGGTTAATTTAAGTAAGAACCATCAAGAACAAGTGTATTTTCTGCAAGAAGCCATTGTTCTACTTGAGCAAAGCCGGATTGAATTTGAAGAAATGCCGATTGAGCTATACATCAATTTGTCTGTACATTTAGCCAAAGCTTATATGATATTTTTTGAAATTACCCAAGAGCAGCGCTATGCCCTGATTACCCAGCAGATTATGAAACCGATGTCCAAAGCTGAACATGGCGACATTTACTTCTACCTGGCCTATGCCTCTGCAGTAAAACAGGAACCTGCGTTAACACGCCACTGGCTAAATAAGTACTGCAAATCTCAAGAATTCAAACTTACCACATTACTTGAGCATCCTGCATTTAATCCATATCGCCAAGAAGATTGGTTTGCAGAGTTACGCCAAAGCAAACTGCACTAAATAAAAAAACACCTCCGAGGAGGTGTTTTTTTATTTGTGGAGAAATGAAATCTATGCTGGCTGCAGCTTATATGCATCCATATGCAACTGTTGATTCAGCTCATCAATCCAAATAGCCCAATCATCATCTTGTACTAAATGACTGATTAGAAAATCACGCTGCGCTTTATTCCAAAACGGCGCATCATGTAAATTTTCACTTGCAGCAAGCTGATGCGTACGCACGTATAACTCGATCGCAGCTGGACTGCTGGCTAACCCCAATTGAGAAAACAATAAAGCTAAGGATGGTTTATTTTGATTGAGCATCTCGCCCTCCTTATCAACTAATCTGTCATTTATTATTTAATAAACTTATATGATGAAGCTAAAAAAACCTAGCGTTAAAACTAGGTTTGTTGTTTCAAATTGTATTTAGATTTTGCATGATCCGGAAAGCTTATGTTCTGTATGCAATTGTTCATTTAAAATATCGACCACTATGGCCCAGTCATCATCTTTTTTCCAATGACTAATAATAAAGTCGCGCTGTGACTTCGTCCAAAATGGCGCTTCATGCAATGGAACATCCATGGTGATTTGATGCGTTTCGATAAATTGATCGATGCCTTCCGGACTTGCATCCAACCCCAATTGTTCAAAAAATAGTTCCAACGTCGGTTGTTGATCAAACATTGCCGTTCTCCTCAAGCCTATAACATTTCTCTCATCTTTATAGTTATCTGTTTATTTGACTTTGTCAGTTGCAACAGCATCTCAACGTGTTATTTTTTGTTCAAAAATTAAGCGTGGTATTTTTCGCAGGCCATAAAAAAAGCACCCCAAATGGAGTGCCTTTTTATAATTTAATTTAAAAAATTAAATTATTTAACCATGTCAGCAACTGCTGCACGTTCTTCTTCAAGCTCGTTTAGAGTGAAGTTGATACGTTCACGGCTGAATTCGTCGATTTCAAGACCTTGAACGATTTTGTATTCGCCGTTTTCAGTTGTTACAGGGAAACCGAACATTACGCCTTCAGGAATACCATAAGAACCGTCAGAAGGAATACCCATAGTTACCCATTTGCCGTTTGTGCCAAGAGCCCAATCGCGCATATGGTCGATTGCAGCGTTTGCAGCAGAAGCAGCAGAAGAAAGACCACGTGCTTCGATGATCGCAGCACCACGTTTACCAACAGTTGGAAGGAATACGTCTTTGTTCCAAGCAGCATCGTTGATTTTGTCTTTTAAGCTTTCGCCGTTTACATTTGCAAAACGGTAGTCAGCATACATCGTTGGAGAGTGGTTACCCCAAACTGTCATGTTTTCGATGTCAGAAACTGCAACACCTGCTTTTTGAGCAAGTTGAGTTAACGCACGGTTGTGGTCAAGACGTAACATTGCTGTGAAGTTTTTCGCTGGAAGATCTGGAGCAGATTTCATTGCGATGTAAGCGTTAGTGTTTGCAGGGTTACCTACAACAAGAACTTTAACGTCACGGCTAGCAACTTCGTTAAGCGCTTGGCCTTGACCGATGAAGATTTCACCGTTTACTTTAAGAAGGTCAGCACGTTCCATACCAGGACCACGTGGACGTGAACCTACAAGAAGAGCGTAGTCAGCATCTTTGAATGCAACTTTAGGATCATCAGTACCGATCATACCTTCTAAAAGAGGGAATGCGCAGTCATCAAGTTCCATCATTACGCCTTTAAGCGCTTGTTGAGCTTTCTCAACTGGAATTTCTAATAATTGAAGGATAACTGGTTGGTCTTTACCCAACATTTCACCGCTTGCGATACGGAATAATAAGCTATAACCGATTTGACCAGCTGCGCCAGTAACGGCAACACGAACTGCTTGCTTCATGTAATTATCTCCAATTGAGGAAGGTCATAATGATTAAATAGCTGTTCTATCTAATCTTAATAATCATAAACGGCAAAGATTGTACTCCAATCTTTTGACGCTTGCATGTAAAAGAGAATGCTTTTCAACAAAAGTATGATAGGAAATATAAATAAAATGCCGAAAAAAGCTTAGAAAGAACCTTTAATTATGAAAGTTGCAGGACAATTTCCGACGATAGTCGCAGGGCAACTTTTGTACTGACCATTGTTTTTATAGCAAATTTTAATCTCAGTCAGCAGACTACCACCACGGGTTTGCATACAGTTAAATTCAATACTTTGTGATACCAATCCGCTGTTCATACGCAATATTTTATTACGCAAGACATTGGCTTGAATGGATTGGGTTTCTTGACTGGTCAATTCATCTGGAATTTTTAGCTTATCTGCATGATTAATAATGGTTCTGAAATACAGGCTAGCATTCATTGGGACACAGCCGCCGGTAGTGTGCCAAAGAGCCACGCGAGCATTTTCATCAGGCATAATCCGTGCAACCACTTTCGCTTGCAACGGAGAAAGTTTAGCTGAACTATTGGTCGTGCAATCACGTGTAGAGGTTTCTGGATATAGACCCGTGATATTGAGTGAATACCCTTCTAAACATTTACGTTTTTTACTTTTTAATGGGTCATAGGCGCAAACAGCAGGCACCATTTGCACATCCATCACATACCCTTTTACAACCGGTGCAGCCGAAAGCATAGACATACCAAAGCCTGCACCACTGCCGATGAGCAGTGATGTCAGTATTCGATAAGCAGGTCTAATGTCCATTTTCGGCATTCATCATTTACCCATATTGCGCCTAAAAACAGGCGCATCTTGCTTTAAAATTTATTGCGCATTCCGTAATGGAATCATTTGCATTCTTTTTTCAATCGATTGTGGCCCCTGACCCAATAAAAGGCCGTAATGGGTTGCATTGGTCATCACATGTTTTACATAGTCTCGAGTTTCCGTTAATGGAATCGATTCCGTATATTGGTCCGCTGCAATCGCTTGATACTCAGGCTGCCAGCGTCGAGCACGATTTGGACCCGCATTGTAGCCTGCAGTCGCTAATACTGGACTATTACTCAATTGACGTTGAATCATTGATAAATAGAAAGTGCCATAACGGATATTGGTATTCATATCCGTTAATGCAGCGGGGTTATAACTCTCCCCCATCTGACGAGCCACCAATTTTGCGGTGTCTGGCATAATTTGCATTAAACCACCGGCACCGACATGTGAACGTGCGCTAGTGACAAACCGACTTTCTTGACGCATCAAACCATAAGCCCATGCAGGGTCAATGCCGGCATTACGACTATGACTCACCACATAATTTTGATGCGGCATAGCATAACGTAAAGCATAATTATGCTGTTTGGTGGTTCGATCTGCCGCATAAATCGCCCGATCATACCACCCCATATCGGTTGCACGTTTAGCTGCGGCAAGAATCATGCCATCATCATGCTTTAAATAGGCTTGACGCACTGCCCAGTTCCATTCACGGTTAATATAGCTGTCAGATGCATTAATATTGCGCAATGCAAAGGCACGACGGAAGTGAATATCCTGACTGAGACGCTGCGCATCTTGTGACGAAGGCTGCACATTTGACGGAATATTGTTATAAGACTGACCAATTTTGTCACGTGCTAACAAATTATGGTAATCATCGCCAACGGCAAGCTTGCGATAAATTTCTTTTGCCGCACGTTTAGATGAGGCATCTCCACGTTGTTCAGATGCTCGTGCTAACCAATATTGCCAACGGTCTTCCTGCTTTTGCGAAACGCTCATCGCATCAATTGCACGAATGACACTTTCCCATGCGCCAAAACGAATGGCTTGTCGCGCATAAATCTCGGCTTCTTCTGCACTAAAAGGCAGTCCATAACTCAAATCAAGATAATTTAGAACTTCACGGTTGAAATTATTTTTCATTACCGTTGTACCACCGATATACCCGACACTACGGTATAGGGCTTTTTGCACATCGGCTGGTGTGCCTTCTGCTGCACGTTTCACCGAAGAAATCGCGCCATTTAAGTCGCTATCTGCCAAGCGACCCATCGCATAGATCAGGTATGCATGATCTTCAGCTGTGGCTTTGGGTGCAGACCATAAATAATTCAGTGGATTGGCTTGAATGGTGTTGAGTTGTGACAAATTAATATTTACGCCAATGGTTTGCGCAGTCGCAATCGCTTGTCCTGACTGACCCGCTCTTAACTGTCCCCACATCCGTTGATGGCGGTCATCTTGAGTCATTAAAGGACTCGACAGCATCATACGGCCCAAGCCCGTACACGAGTCAGGTTGTGAGTTTGTGGTCAACCATACATCTTTAAATTCTGCGTAGACCAGAGGGTCGCCCGACTTTGCGCGGACTTGAGCCATGGCACATGTTTCAGCACGGTCAGCATTAGTCACATATTGCAAGACAGGCTGTGCTGTAGCGAAATCAGCTTGTTTGACTTTTTCTTCAACATAATCTGCGGCTAATTTTTCTGCCATTGCCGAATTTGGATAGCGCTGTGCAAAATTAATAATGGCACTTGCTGGCTGTGAAGCCAAATTGTTATTCAGTAACCAATATTCTGGATAATAGCCCAAAACGTCATTTTGCATGGATGATTGGTATTGTTGTAATAAACTAATATTGCCTGCATTCGCAGCACGTAAAGCATCGTTAAACTGCTCATCTGCGGCTTGGGCAAACGCAGAAATTCCGGAGAGCCCGACACTCAAAGCAAGTAATTTAGCGTAATTTTTCTGTTTAAAATTATGTTTTAACATCCACTTGCCTTCTTTCATGTCATTCTGCTCAGTTACAGCACATCGAACTTTGTTTAGGAATTAGTTTAATAATTCTAAACTCTGCATTGTGTTCTGTTATGTAACCTTATGATTAGCCAATATTAATTTTCAAACATTTTTGCTTCATAAATCAATATGGCAGAGTTGTAATTTTAGGCTGTAAGTTTCTAGTAAATTACTGCTAAAATATTGCTCATTCTTAAAATCCCCTTTTTGACCTCCGCAGCTGCACAATTCAATTGATTGAATTGTCTGTCAGCCACGTATGGTTATTGATTTTCATAAAATTCCTTTAGGAGCCTACATGACGGTTCAAACCTTCATCCCGAATAGTGCCCAAGCTGCCCCAGATAACACTGTTACCCAGCCACAGCACACCCCAGCTCAAGATGGAGCAGTGAAAAAACTGTACATCGAAACGCAAGGGTGTCAGATGAATGAGTATGACAGTCAACGTATGGGCGACCTTTTAGGTGATTCTCACGGCTATGTGCTGACAAGCGATCCAAAAGAAGCGGATATTCTCCTGATGAATACCTGCTCTATCCGTGAAAAAGCACAAGAAAAAGTATTTTCTGAGTTAGGCCGCTGGCGCAAGCTGAAAGAAAAAAATCCTGACTTGGTGATTGGTGTTGGTGGCTGTGTTGCTTCTCAGGAAGGTGACAACATTCAAAAACGCGCACCGTATGTAGATATGGTGTTTGGTCCACAAACCTTACACCGTTTACCGCAAATGCTTGATCAACATACTGAGCAAGTGGTCAAACCAAAAAAAGAAAAAATTCAGTTGGTGGATATTTCATTCCCTGACATTGAAAAATTCGACTTTTTGCCGGAACCGCGTGTAGAAGGTTTTAAAGCCTTTGTCTCGATTATGGAAGGCTGCTCAAAATACTGTTCTTTCTGTGTGGTTCCTTACACACGTGGAGAAGAAGTATCACGTCCACTGGATGATGTATTGGCTGAAATTGCCACTTTAGCTGAAAAAGGCGTACGTGAAATTTCATTACTCGGCCAAAACGTGAATGGCTACCGTGGTGAAACCTTCGAAGGTAATATTTGCACCTTTGCAGAGTTACTGCGTTTAGTGGCCGAAATTCCGGGCATTGGACGTATTCGTTACACCACATCGCACCCGCTTGAATTTAACGATGACTTGATTCAATGCTACCGTGACTTACCGCAAATGGTTTCTCACTTGCATCTACCGGTTCAAAGTGGTTCGAATGACGTTCTACAAGCCATGAAACGTAACCACACGATTGATGTATATATCGATAAAATTGCTAAATTACGTCAAGTTCGCCCTGATATGCATTTATCTAGCGACTTTATTATTGGCTTTCCGGGTGAGACTGACGAAAACTTCGAAGAAACTTATCAATTTATCCAAGATATGGACTTCGATCATTCATACAGTTTCATCTACTCAAAACGTCCGGGTACTCCTGCCTCAGAACTTGAAGACACAACCCCTGAAGATGTGAAAAAAGAACGTCTTGCAAAAGTTCAACAATGGATTAAACAATCCAGTATCGATAAAACTGATGCAATGCTTGGGACCATTCAACGTGTCTTGATTGAGTCTGTTTCAGACAAAGATCCGAATTTGCTGATTGGTACTGCAGACAATACACGTTTGGTTAGCTTTATCGGTGATCCTGCATGGGTTGGGCGTTTTGCAGAGATTGAAGTGACCGATATTAAAACTTTGAAGTTTGTTTACGGTGAACTCTTGAATCTTGAGCCTGACGTGGCGTAATGTAAGCTTAATCGTCAGACCAATTTAAAGGAATTCTCTTGACTGCAGCGATTCGACGTACTGTAACTTTTGCTGGTATTCCACTTGACCGTTTACAAAGCATGCTCGGTGCCTATAACGGTCATCTCAAACAAATTGAACAACGTTTAGATGTCAAAATTTCTCATCGTGCAGATGCTTTTTTTGTCGATGGGGAAATCGATGCGGTAGAGAGAGCCGAAAGTCTCCTTCACCGTCTTTATGAAGAGTCCGAAACCAATCCACAGATTAGTGCGGACATTTTACACATGATGATTCAAGGCAGTCAGACTGACCGCGAAATTCAGGAAGACTTTTCTGAAAATGAGCACACCGGTTTAGATAATGTTTATCTACAAACCCGTAAAGGTCGGATCAACCCACGTGGTGCCAATCAAAAGCGCTACGTGCAACGTATTTTACAAAGTGATATTTCTTTCGGTATTGGCCCAGCGGGTACAGGTAAAACCTATCTCGCGGTCGCCGCTGCTGTAGATATGCTAGAACGCAACGAAATTCAACGCATTTTATTGGTTCGCCCTGCGGTTGAAGCAGGTGAAAAATTGGGTTTTTTACCCGGTGATTTGAGCCAAAAAATTGACCCTTACTTACGTCCGCTATACGACGCTTTGTATGAAATGCTCGGTTTTGAAAAAGTCGCAAAACTGATTGAACGTCAAGTGATTGAAGTTGCACCACTGGCCTACATGCGTGGTCGTACCTTAAATCATTCTTTTGTGATTTTAGATGAAGCACAGAACACTACCCCTGAACAGATGAAAATGTTCCTCACCCGTTTAGGCTTTGGTTCTCGAGCGGTGATCACGGGCGACATTACACAGGTCGATTTACCTCGTGGTCAACAATCTGGTTTGGCACATGCCTTACGTGTGATTGAAAAAATCAAAGAAATTCATATTACTCGCTTCCACTCTCGTGACGTGGTACGTCATCAATTGGTTCAAAAAATTGTTGAAGCCTATGAGGGATGGGACAGCGAACAACATCGCCTCACAGCTGAACAACGTGCGGAACGTAAAGTACGTCAGGAAGCCTTGGTGGCGGACAATGATGCTAAAGCTGATGGGCAGCATCAAGACGAAAACATTTAAGGATTCATTTTGAAACTTAATCTCTCTTTGCAGCAAAATTTTCAGTCACCTGAATTGGTGGTGAAACGTGCGCATATCAAAAAAGTCGTGGAAACGGCTTTACGTCATATCGATACACAAAGTGATTGTGAGATCGGTATTGCATGTGTGGACAATGATGAAAGCCACAAATTGAACTTGGAATATCGTGGTAAAGACAAACCGACCAATGTGTTGTCTTTTCCGAGCGATCTCCCGGATGAAATGGCGGCAGTTTTAGACTCATTTCCGATTGGCGACTTGGTGATTTGTATTCCTGTGGTTCTTCGTGAAGCACAAGAACAAAGCAAAGCACCCCTGACCCACTTTACGCATATGCTGGTACACGGTACGTTGCACCTCATGGGCTATGACCATGAAACCTCTGATAAAGATGCTGAAGAAATGGAAGCGTTGGAAATCGAGATTTTAGCCAAATTGGGGTTTGATAACCCTTATCTGGAAAGAGATTAAGAACAAAAAAAGCGAGCTACGGCTCGCTTTTTTTATCGTCATAAAAACCAAGGAAGGAAAGATATGCAATATGTCGTGATTTTTAAAGCACGCATTTGTACGCTTGATGAGCTGTATTTTTCGACTGCACAGCAGCTTAGAGACAAAGCCTTGGCACACTTTAACTGTCAACATTTTGAAGCGCTGACAGAGGGTAAGCATGAAATCGCCCTTTCCTACTGGAATACATTAGAAGACATTCGAGCTTGGCAACAAGATGCACAACATCTAGTGGCGCAGCAATTGGGAAAAAACCAATGGTATACGAATTTTAGCGTCGAAATCTGCGAAGTTTTGCGACGCTATCGCGACTGATTAACGCACCTCAAACTCTGCTTCTGCAGGATCGAAGCGCCAAGTACGCACAATACGAAGTTCTGAGATGTCTTTCATTTTGGCATCAAACAAACCAAAAGGTGCCGCCTTACGTACAGAGGTTTTTGCAGCTTCGTCCAATAAGTTTGAACCTGAACTTTCGATCAAACGAATGGCACGAATCCCGCCATTACTGTTCAAAATAACCATTAAGCGTACTTCACCGCGTAGCTGCTGCTGTTTTGCTGCTTCAGGATAATAACGGTTACCGTAAAATTCGACTTTTTCGCGAAATTTTTCCATGTAAGCAGCAGAAACATCTTGCTTGGCTTGAATACCATCAATGGTTTTAATTTTTTGCTGACGGCTAAAGTTTTGCTGGCGTTGTAAATATTGAGCTTCGATACTCGCCACCATCGCAGCCTTGGCCTGAAACTGACTATTCAACTCCTCAACGGCTTTTTTGCGACTGTTTTCTTCAGCTTGTTTTTGCCAACTCAAAGTTGTCATCAACACTTTATCTTCAAAACTGAGCTCTTTTTTTTGTTGCAGTTGCTCTAAAGCTTCACTTTTTTGCTCACCGGCTTTTTGTTCGATCATCGGTGCAGGCATGTCACTCGACATCCGATGTGACTCACGGAATGTCCCCGAGCCCTGCTGATCGGCTTGCGCTAAAAAGTCCGCATGTTCAATTTTTTCCGTCGTAGGACGTAAAGAAACTGCAATTTCTTTGGTGTTATAGTCAGCCTCTTGGGGCAGGGTAAATTGCATGGTTAAAAATGCCAAATGCAACACCGCAGCAAACGCCAACGCAGTTGCAAATATGGGATCTTTCCACCACTCTTTCATCAAGGGCATGAACGTTATTTTTTTCAGCATCTCATTAAACCGACAATTTGCCGCATTCCCCAAACTGCTTAAAACAGTATAAAATAAAACTCGTATTCATTTTTTGATGAAAACGAGAAATCCATCAACACATCGATAATGCACAATTAAAATCATGAAAATGGTGCAATTTATTTTGCTAAACTGCAAGATCAAAACCTTGTGTTTTTATAGAAATCGACAAGATACACATCGTCAAAAAACATAATTTGTCAGGATGCACTTCTTATGCAAACGCTAGTTTCCAATATCGCTAAACGTATACGTCAAGTGTACCAAAAAGCTGAAGGATTTATTGAAGATGAGCGTGAATTCCCAATGTCTCAAGTGTTTTTAAATGCGACATTTCAGCGCTTTGTGACCGATAATGTGAAAATGCTCAAAGACTTGCATGCTGACCTGCATGATGACTGGCTTCGACTGTATGCTACATTGGATTATAACGGGTTGATCATAACACTCTCTGTTGATTTAAAACTGGTACAGATGGAACTCAACAAACTAACGCAATTGATCGTATTTGAACAAATTAGTGATACACAAGTGATTGAAGCGAAGTATCCAAATGTTCTGTATAAGATGGGCGTGCGCATGGCGTTATGGTTCTATCAAAAAGTACTCAACCAAGATCCATTGGGTATGATTTTGGAAAAGCTCAATGTGATCAAAGTTAAAGATGATTTACTGTATTTAGACCTGAATCGCTGGCTCGGTAAAAGTCGATCGATTATCGACACACTGGGCAAAGTCCATGTCAACCATGCTGTTTTACGTGAGGCCGAATTGGTGGTGATTGGTAATGTTAATTTAACCGCATTGTTCACCAAGATGTCGCAAGAACGGATAGAAGACTGGGATGATTCAAATTTAAAAGACGATGAAGTCGCGCCAATTAAGCAAAAGGAAAGCTAGACTTATCCTGTACTTAGGCATCTTGAATCTATAAAAACGCTACACAATATATACATTAGGCACGGATTTGCGACGAGATTCTCCACAATCCAGCCGCATAATAAATATATCAGGTGGTTTAGCCCACCACACTTCTATTGAATAGGAAAACCATACTTATGGCACATTCACTTTTGAAAAATTTAGGTCTTGTTGCTGGGGTATCGACTACACTGCTTTTGACTGGTTTCTCAAGTCAGTCATTTGCCATGAGTCCATTCCAAGCCAACTACCAATTTAACTACAACGGCAAAAACTTGGGTTCTGCAACACGTACCCTAAAACAATCTGGGAATAACTGGACGTATGTTTTCGCAGCAAAAGCTGGTGCGATGGCCTCTGCAACTGAAACCAGTCGTTTTAGTTTAAATGGCAGCCAAATTCACTCGAACAGCTTTAGCCGCAGCAGCAAAATTTTGGTGCACAACAACACCATGAATATTAATTTTAATGCTGGCGCAAAAACCATTAATACCAAAAAAGATGATAAAGCGCGTTCATTTGCGTGGAAATCAGGTGTGTTAGATGAACTCAATGCTGAATTGCAAATTCGTGAAGATTTAAAAAATGGTGGTTTGAAATCGAATTACTACATTGCCGATGCCAAAGAGGTTGAAGCTCGTAAGTTCGTGAAACAAGGCACTGAAAAAGTGAAAACCACTTATGGAACTTTTGACACCGTGAAAGTCGTGATGCGTCATGACAAACCAGGCCGTCAAACGACTTTCTGGTTAGCACCAAAACTAGATTATCTACCTGTCAAAGTTTCCCACCAAGACAATAAAACCTCTTACGGTTTATTGTTAACGGGCTATAAAGGTGCAACAAATTAATTGATTTGATCAATTTCGCTTGCATTTTTCACGGTGCTTTTTAAAATACGCTTTTGCTTTAAAAAGCACCTGCCCCTCGAGGATTCTCCCGTGCACGCTCTGGAACAGAAAATCTTAGCTGAAGGTATCGTTCTCTCTGAAGAAGTTCTGAAAGTCGATTCTTTCCTGAACCACCAAATTGACCCTGTAATGATGCAGCAAATTGGTCAAGAATTTGCCCGTCTATTTAAAGATGCTGGCATTACCAAAATCATCACCATTGAAGCTTCAGGTATTGCACCTGCAGTTATGGCGGGTCTTGAACTTGGTGTTCCTGTGATTTTTGCACGTAAATATCAATCTTTGACCTTAAAAGATGATTTGTATCGCTCAAAAGTGTTTTCTTTCACCAAACAAACTGAAAGCACGATCGCGATTTCTAAAAAGCACATCAATGCTGAAGATAAAGTTTTAGTGATTGATGACTTTTTGGCCAATGGTCAAGCGGCTTTAGGTCTTGCAGATCTTATTCATCAAGCAAGTGCTGAAGTATTGGGTATCGGTATCGTGATTGAAAAATCATTCCAACCTGGTCGTGATATTTTGCTTGAAAAAGGTTATCGCGTTGAATCATTGGCACGTGTGAAATCGCTGGCGAATGGTACAGTTGAATTTGTTCGTGACTAGTTTGCGTTCAAAAGAAAAAAGAACACATCAGGTGTTCTTTTTTTTTCTAAAAATTTGCCATTAAGATGACATAAAGCGCACTTTTTAACGCTTTAGTTACAAGCAGACAAAACATCGGTGTGCAAAACTCGATAAAATTCAGGAAAATCGTCACATTTGATCGAATGGGTCAACTACTCATCTGTCAAATTACATTATGCTGCACCATAAATTCGGCCACTTTATTTTTTAAGGCTATGGAAAGTTATGAATACAGAAGATCAAAACATGGAACCGACAATTAAATGTCCAAAATGTGGATCAACCCATATTGAAAAGCGTAACCATGAACAAAACTTACAAAAAATTGGTGGTGTCTTACTCAGTGGTGCAGGAACTGCTGCAGGGACTGTCGGTGGTGCGGCATCTGGCGCATCTATTGGTGCTGCGATTGGTGGCGTGACTGCTGGCCCACTTGGCGTGATTATGGGCGGAACCATCGGGACTTTTGTTGGTGCAATTAGCGTCGGTATTACAGGCGGTTTTCTCGGACACCGTTTTGGTAAAAAAGCCGGCGTGATCGTCGATCAAAATATTTTTCTCGACTACCAATGTTTAGATTGCAAACAGCGCTTTGAAGTTGAGCAACAGCCTGAAGACGCTGCAAAGACTTCGGATCAAGACTAATTTGGATATAAAAAAAGAGCGCTTCAGCGCTCTTTTTTAATAGGTTATTGTTTTTCTAATATGTATTTCTAGTCTATTGAAATGCTATTCGAAAACCATGGCGAATCAATTATTTTGAAACATCAGTTAAAGATTTTGAGTCCACTTTAACTTGATCTTGTTTCGCTAAAAATTCTTTTTCTTCGACTTTTTCTTTTGCGGGAAATCCATACTGTATAAACTGGCATTGCCGTACACAAGGAAGATGCAGCCAATACGGAACACAGGAAAGTCATTAGAAAATTAACAATAGACATCACACACCCCAAAGAAGAAATTTAAATACAAATCATGTAATCAAAAAATAAAAATAACGCGCCCAAAGAGAGAGCAATATTCGACTCGAAACCATCACTGAGCAGGCTGTATTTAAAAACTTTCAATATATTGTTAATATCATTTATTTTTAATATTTCAGGAATAGTTCGACAGATTTTTTTATATTTTGGTCGGTATACAACGTCATAAATAAAAAGACGTCACACGTAAATAAAGCAAGAAAAGTGCAATATTTAAGCCTTTTCTTGCCCGTTCGCTACAAAGTTAGCGCAACTTCCTAGAGCAAGTAAGTATCAAATCAACTTTTTGACGACTTCGCCTAGGCGTTTACCCAGCTCTTCACACAAGTTACGCTCATCTTGACTCAATGACTGATCATGGCGTGGACCACTGACATGGCTTGCACCATAAGGTGTACCACCCGTTTTGGTATTTGATAATGCCGGATGGGCATTACTTAAACCCATAACCATCATTCCGTGATGAAACAAAGGCGGCAGCATGGTCAGCAAAGTACTTTCCTGTCCCCCATGCATTGAACCTGAACTGGTAAACACACAGGCAGGTTTGCCATGTAATGCGCCATTGAGCCAAAGCGCTGTGGTTTGATCCCAGAAATATTTCATTTCCGACGCCATATTACCAAAACGGGTCGGTGAGCCTAGAGCTAGACCTGAACAATGCGCTAAGTCATCTAAGCTACAGTAAATATCGCCTTCGGCAGGAATACTGGGCTGCACGTCAGTCACCACAGTAGATAAATTTGGAACGGTTCGTATTTTTACTGCCATTCCAGACGCTTCAATTCCATTGGCAATTAAATGTGCCATCTCACGTGTTGAACCATATTTGCTGTAATACAACACCAGTACATAAGCTTGCGTCATTTTTATAAATTCAATGAAAAAAGAAAACTATACGGTATTTTTCCTATTTTTTGGTTAAGCTAAGTGATGAAAATTGCATAAACATGACTAAAATAACTCGAGACTTGAAAGCATGATCGAAGCATTTTTAAAAAAACTTCCCTTTTACGACAAGAAATGGTTTCAGTTTGTTTTATTTGTCATTCGACGTTTTGAAGCCGATCGCTGCCGTGAACAAGCAGGATCATTAACCTATACCACCTTGTTTGCAGTAGTACCCATGTTGACCGTATTCTTGGTCATCATCTCCTCAATTAAAGCTTTAGAACCTGCTCGTCAACAGCTTCAACAATTGATTTATAGTAATTTTCTACCGAAAACGACGATTGCTTTCGATAAAGCACTGAATGCCTTCACCGATAAATCCAGTAACTTGACCGTGATAGGTGTGCTGTTTTTATTCATTACCACAGTCATGATGCTGACCAGTATTGAGACGGTATTTAACCGAATTTGGCGGGTGCGTGAGACACGTGGCGGCATAATTGGCTTCATGCGCTATTGGACTATTATCTCATTAGGCCCGATCTTACTGGGTAGCGCATTTGTTGTGTCATCTACCTTGGCCTCAATGAATGTCCTCAGCAATAATTTTGCCGGCTATGAACTGGATGGGGCTTTTCTGCTGTGGATCTTGTCTTTTTCATTGACCATTTTAGGTTTTTTCATTCTGTATTGGACGATTCCCAACCGTAGTGTGCCGATCAAGGCGGCGCTGATCGCGGGTGTCTTTAGTGCCGTGGTATTTGAATTACTCAAAAACCTTTTTGGTTTTGTCATGTCAAATTTCACCAGTTATCAAATCGTTTACGGTGCTTTTGCTGCGGTGCCAATTTTCCTACTTTGGATATTCCTTTCATGGAATATCGTGCTGATTGGGGTAGAAATTAGTTATGCACTGACCGCCTTTAATTCAGGCAAAGATCAAAAACGTCATCCTGTGATTATGTTGATGGATTTGCTGGAATTATTTTATAAAAAGCAAAAACTTGGTCAGAGCGTGACAGAAAAAGAAGCGCTTGAGGTTTTAGGGCGTGATGAAATTGGTCGCCTGCCGAGCTATATTTTATTATTTGAAAAGCAGCACCTGATTAAACGTACTGACGATGATCATTATGTATTGGTCCGTAATTTGACCCAAGTGGATTTCTGGAGTTTTTACAGTAAACTTCCCTATCCCCTCCCTAAACGCCAAGATTTAGGTCGCGTCGATCCAGATGATGTCTGGATGGAAAAAATTGGACCGCAACTGGTCGAATCGGATGATTATCTTGCGGCCAAACTCTCGATTCCGCTTGCGACTATTTTTGAAGAAAAATAACCTTAAATAAAAAGGAGAGCCGTAGCTCTCCTTTTTTATTTATGCATGTTCTTAGATCGCTGTACGCTGACGTCCCATCAATCTAGCTAACCATCGATGCAAGGTTACCGTCATCACCCCGACCATTACTAAGGCCGTCCCCAAGATAAAATTCAGCTCAATCGTTTCGTTTAAGATCAATACGCCAAAGACTAGACCAAAGATTGGAGTAAGGAATGAAAAAACGCCCAGACCATTGGCCAGATATTTACTTAACAGCCAAAACCACAACATCAGGCTAAAAAATGAAATAATGAGCACATGAAAAATCATGCTGCTGATGGACAGCACCGTCCAATGTACAGTCATTTGTCCTGTCAGCCATGCTACGGGTAATAAAAACACGCAACCACCGACTAACTGATAAAACAGCGTCTGAGTCGGAGGTGCATCAGAGAGTTTGGTGAGTCTTAATGAAATGGTGGTCAAGGCCCACATCACCCCAGCAAATAATGCCATCGCATCCCCCAACAGTGCTTGAGTGTTGACTGTAGTACTACTTTCACGTCCCATAAACGACAGGACAATACCTGAAAAGGCAATAAAAATACCGCCCCATTGGATTGCTGTGAGTTTTTCTTCAGGCAGTTTCCAATGTAAACCTAATGCCACAAAAATCGGTGCTGTATAGAGCAAGACAACAGTATGTGATGCAGAGGTATATCGCAGGGATTCTGCCACTAAAATAAATTCAGCTGAAAATAAAAACGCCAACTAGATACCCGGTAGCAAGTATTCGCGTGTATATAAATGTGTTCCCGGCTTGAGACGAATCAGTGGAAAGACCAACAGCGCAGCCAAACCCGATCGAATGGCAATTTGCATGATCGGCGCAATATCAACCGCGGCCAATTTCAAAATGATCTGTTGAATCCCTAAAATCATGCACAAAATAATCATCAGACCAGAAGCTTTTGCATCTAGCGCCTTACGCTGTTCCACACTCTTTACTCGACAATACGATAAGCAACACTATAGAACTGTCAGAAATAAAATATATACTTCAAAATAGACAAGTGATCTTCTTATTCAGGCAAAATTTCTCATGCGTCATAAAGCTCGTGCAGATCATACACAGTTCCAACAACTACCCACCAACGATGAAATTCAAGCAGCCCTGTGGATCAGTTTTCGTGATGATCCTGCACTGTCTGTTTATCCCGTCCACGGGCATGCTTGGGGTGAATTTGTCTATGCCTTTAATGGCGTGATGGAAATAAACATCAATCAAATAGACTATATTACCCCTCCACCTTATGGTATCTGGCTTCCCCCACATTTAGAACACAGTGGTTTAAATCGTACTGCGGTTTCACATGGAACCTTATATGTACATGAATCTCTATGCACCTACTTGCCGAAACAACCGGGGCTTTTACTCAGCTCACCTTTAGTTACAGCGATATTCAGCCATTTGCGTCTGTTGCATCAACATGCCGATCTCATGGAAAATACGGCCGAGTATCAACGCTTACTCCATGTGATCTTAGATCAACTGCGTCAAGCCAAACTGGTCAGTAGTTATTTACCGCATTCGGATCACCCTGCCCTCAAACAGCTGCTTGATTATTTACATCAACATCCTGCAGATCAGAGCACGCTTGAGCAATTGGCAAAGCGGATAAATATGACGGAACGTACTCTGGCGCGATATTGTCAAAAAGAACTCGGGATGTCACTGCATGAATGGCGACAACGTCTCAAAGTTATGAAAGCCATGTCCATGCTCAACGCAGGCCAAACCGTCGAAAATATTGCCTTAGAACTTGGCTATGCCAATGCCTCGGCGTTTATTAATATGTTTAAAAAATGGATGCTTTGCACCCCAGATCAGTTTAGAAAATCTGCCTTAAAGCCCTAAATTTGTTTAAATTTAGCTATAAGGGTCTCTATAAAGTGATTCAACAATCCGCTAAGATCAAAAAATCCACAAAGAATGATAATGACTCCATTTCGAATGAATAAAAAAACCATTTTAGCGCTGTGTTTATCTGCCGTATTTTTAACGGCTTGTAGTTCCAAAGAACAGCGTGAATTTAAATCTGCACTCAAAACCGCTCAAACGGGCGATGCGACTGCACAAATGAAAGTGGGTGATTTATACCTCAGTGGAACGGGCACAGAACAAAATATCGAACAAAGTGTACATTGGTACAAAGCTGCTGCGGATCAAGGCACTACGGACGCATTCGCATGGTTGATGACCCAAGCTTATCAAGGCAACCCGCATGCAGATCAAGTGATTCGAAAGATGCAGCAAGATGGCAATATTTTCCTTGCACACTGGGTGCTAGACCTTGCAAAAAAGACCCATGATCCTGCTGCTGAATATACCGTTGGTTGGATGTACGACACTGGAAAAGGCTTAATTCAAGATAAGCACCAAGCGCAAATTTGGTATGAAAAAGCAGCCAAACAAAAGAATGTCGAAGCGATCAAAGTCTTGGGAAATCAACATTATTTTTCTGAACATCCTTCGTCAACACCCGACAAAGCAGCTGAATATTTAAGCTATGCCGCAGAACAAGGGCAAGATGCTGACGCGGCGATGAAAATGGCACATTATTATCATTATGACATTCGAGATGGTGAAAAAGCGCGACAATGGTATGCCAAAGCAGGTGCATTGGGAGACACCGGCTCACAGCATATGGCCGACACCTATGAAACATGGAAAGACACTGGTCCTTTACAACCAAATGAGCCACCGCCATCAAGTAGCACTGAATAAATCAATCAAAAAAAGGCTGCATTAAGCAGCCTTTTTTGTATTTCTTTCACAGATTATTTGACAAAGGTTGTCCAGACATAGTCCTGATTTTTGCCTTTTAGGGTCATTTTCAACTGCTCACCTGACTGTAGTGCCGCGACACCTGCAGGCGTACCCGTCATGACCACATCACCCGCCTCAAGACTAAACACTTGGCTAATATCGGCCAACAAAGTACCCACATCAAAAATCAGCAAAGCAGTATCACCGTTCTGACACAATTCATCATTGACATGCAAGGTATAATGCACATCTTTCCAATCTTGAACCACCTCTTGGACATCGACCCAATCCGCAAGGATGCAAGAACCATCATAAGCTTTGGCACGCTCCCAAGGCTGACCTTTTTTCTTTAAATCATCTTGTAGATCACGTAAGGTCAGATCTAGGCCCAAAGTCACAGCTCCAACTGCTTCTAAGGCTTTGAGAGGATCAGTTTCAGCCGATAAAGGACGATCAATACGTAAACTTAATTCGCATTCATAGTGGCAACTGCCCCATGCAGGATTCCATGTGATGCCTTGCTCTAATGCGGTTAATGCACTTGGCGGCTTCATAAAAAGCACAGGACGGTCAGGAATTGCATTGCCTAATTCTTTGGCATGATCTGCATAACTACGACCGACGCAAACAATTTTAGATGGACGTGACTGCATACTACTCCCTGTTTTGTTATGAATAGATTGTCTTAGTGCTGAAAAGTATTGCTAAAAATCGCTTGGTCCGCAGTATCTTTAAATGCACTTTTCGGCACAATAATCACGGTTTTATTTTTCAGCTCAAGCATATAGGTCAATTTGCCTTCAGCAAAATTGGCCACTTCAGCATAATGGAAGATATTCTTACGACCATTGGCATGAATTTCTGCATAGTCTTGAAATAAATCAATACCTTGTTCACTTTTTCCTAATTGGTATTTTACAAACTGGCGTTTAAACATCATCGGTAAAAACCAATAACGCATGATACCTTGAAGAAGTAAAAAGAAAGCACCCAGCCCAACATAGTAGGCACCGACACCATTTACACCTAAGTAAAAACCCCAGATGATAATCCCAAGGCTAATGGCTGGCGTTAAAAAACGCGTAAATTGCTTTTTGCCAAAAGTAGCTAGTGCAAAACCATCCTGTGATTCTTCTAGATTTAAAAAATAGCGCAGCGATAATGCAGGTAGATTTTCAGACATAAGCGTATGAATATTTAAAAATGAATTGCGCTAAATACTACACCACAATTCAAACTTGCTTCATGCTTTTTAATGGTCGGTTGTAACACTTCACTACTTCCCTTCCACCTAGAAATACGTTAAAAACAGCAACAAATAAAAGATTGCATACGCAGGATGTGACATGCAGATAACAAAAATAATCATGGTGCTGGTGTTTCTGAGTGGACTGAGTATATCGACCAGTTGGGCCAAGTTCGTTCAATGGCAACCCCAGATCCCTAGTAGTTTGGACTTATTTAATGGCAATGCCAAAGCCTTGGCAAATCTTGCCGGTGATCACATCGTGATTTTTGCACATCCCTCACAGCAGATTAGTCTGCCCACGATTAAAGGAGGCCAAAAAGTCATTGGTAAATTTCAAAGTGCCGCCGTGGTTGTCCCAACCAACAGCAAAAATGTGGCGAGATTACTCAGTAATTATCCAAACTATGCCGGCTTATTTCCCACGCTAAAATCTGCTGAGGTTTTGCAACAGCAAGGTTCAACCAGCCAAGTTGAATATCGCATCCATATTCCAACACCAATTCCGGTTTTAAACTTTAAAGAAACCGTGGTGATGCAGCACCAAATTGATCACAACAGCATTAATAGTTTGATTCTAGAAGCACCAGTGCCCTTTGGTGCAGGAAAAATTGAATGGTTTGAGATCGATGCACAACACACCTTGATTAGTGTGACCCAATGGGGCGATTTAAATCAGCCCAAAGGTTTTTTGTTTAGCAAAATATTAAATGCCTTACCCGATGCCAAATTAGGGATTCCTGCGGGAACCAATGGTTTTTTACTCGAATCATTACAGCGCCGATTTAAAGCCTTTAGCAGTGAAACTCTCGCTGCAAATCAATTGCCTGAACTCAAATTGAATGCCTCTCAACTCGACAAAGTCACCCAATTAAGTCAAAGCTCGAAAGAACCTGTGTCCTTTATTTTGACAGCGCAGCGCGTTCCCTTTGGGCAAAATTATGAATTGATGCGCTTTAGCACCAGTTTTCAATATTATGCACAAGAGCCTTCGAGCTTACAGCGTTGGATTAATGTGTCTTCGTTCAAGCACTTATTTCCAAGACAAGTCAAACATATGCAAGTACAGAAAATTAATCCACACCTGATGGATGCCGACTATAAAATTTCGGTGGGTTTAGGTGTGATCAATATTCCCTTCGATTTTAAAATGCGTTTTAACTATCCCGATTTATTGCAAAATCAATACACCGCAACAGGTGGGGCCTTAAAGTTTGTCCGAGGTGCTATGCATATTCGCCCCTTACAACAAGGGTCGTTATTACAATTGACCAGTGCGGTGAAGATTGATGACAAAGCACCGTTTTTACTTCGCGCCATGCGCAGTATGCCGTATCACGACATGTTACCGGCTTTAGGGGGCAATACGGTCTTTGCACTCAAAGTTAAACAGAAGTTAAATTAGAACCTTAATTGATAAGCTGAATTTATTGTTTTTAGCTATATTTCAGACACAAAAAAACCGCAACATGTGCGGTTTTTTCAATCTTGATCAAGTTGGTGCGCTCAGAGAGATTCGAACTCCCGACCCCTTAGTTCGTAGCCAAGTGCTCTATCCAGCTGAGCTATGAGCGCGACGTCTTGATGAGGCTCATTATACGTGATTTTTATTTTTTGTTAAGAGCTTTTTCATATAAATTTAACTAAACGCACAGCAAATAAACAATTACTCTTTAAACACGTTCAAAATCATCCTGATTTACTTTTTTAATGGCTTTTGAATCACAAGTTTGAAATTTAAACTTAGCAATACTCACGTATAAATGCTCAAGATAGATAACAAATCTATCGCCATCATTGAATCACTGCTTTAACTCACTCAATTCTTTTTTAAACTTAGATTTAAAAAAATTGCATCACTATGAATATCTGAAAAAAGGGTTATCTATAGAAGATAAGCAAAATTGAAATTTACTGATGGGTAGTTTTATGAAATAGAACGCTTAATAGAATCCAAACAAAAGACAGCTATATCAAAGCGATAAATCACAAGCACAAAAAAACCGCAACATGTGCGGTAATTTGTTCAAGTTGGTGCGCTCAGAGAGATTCGAACTCCCGACCCCTTAGTTCGTAGCCAAGTGCTCTATCCAGCTGAGCTATGAGCGCGTAACTTGTGTCGTCTTAAAAGACTATGTTTTCAGATTTACTTATTGGTGCGCTCAGAGAGATTCGAACTCCCGACCCCTTAGTTCGTAGCCAAGTGCTCTATCCAGCTGAGCTATGAGCGCGACATAAGTAAATCGTGGCGGTGAGAGAGGGATTCGAACCCTCGATACAGTTGCCCGTATGCATCCTTAGCAGGGATGTGGTTTCAGCCACTCACCCATCTCACCGTAACGTGCCGCCATAATACAAAGATCATGATACGACTGCAAGCACAGTCGTTATATTTTTTTCATTTTTTTACTCAATTAGATATTTTTTAAACGATTTTCAAAAAATTAGTGCAAAATTAGTTCAGCACGCGCTGCTGTCCCCTACTTTTCAGCTTTAAACATTATAAAATATCGGCATAAAACACTTTATTGCAATCAATTGCGTGCAGTATCTGCTTGCATGACTTATGCTAATCCTAATCTTCTGATTTGAAGCCAAATACATATGAAAAACTGGGTCGACCCTGAAGCAAAAGCTGAAGCCGAACGTTATGACAATCCAATTCCAAGCCGTACTCTAATTCAAGAGACGATTGAACAACTGAAAACTGCAATGTCGCATGCCGATCTTGTAGAACATTTTGAAATTGCCGATCAAAAAAGTATTGATGCACTGAGTCATCGTCTGATTGCGATGGTTCGAGATGGTCAGTTGATGAAAGATGGATTTAAGTTCCAGCTTGCAGCTGAGCAACCGACTCATGAAGCAACGGTTTATATCAACTCAAAAGGTTTAGGCACAGCCAATATTAGCGGTGAAGATGACCTTTTACTTCCTGAACGTGAGTTGCGTCAGGTGTTTAATGGTGACCGTGTTAAAGTCCGCCAAACGTCGGTAGACCGTAAAGGCAAGGCATGGGGCTTTATTACTGAAGTTCTACAGCATCGTGTCAAAGAAATTATTGGTAAAGTGTCTGAGTATGAAGGTGAATATTTTATTCAGCCGGCAAATCCCAATGCACACCAACCGATTACTTTAGAAAAAGAATTAATCGAGCATGCCAAAGTCAAACTCGGCGACTCTGTGCGTATTGCGATTGACAGCTACCCAACCAAAGAAGAATTTGCGACAGGCCATATTGTTCAGTCGATGGCTGATAAAGTAGACACTGAAATTATTATTCCGCAAACCATTTTAGAGTTTGGTTTACCTTACGAATTCCCTGAAGCGGTACAACAAGAAGCTGACAGCTTTAAAGAACCCTCAGAACAAGACCGTGAAGATCGTGTCGACTTACGTGATTTAGCGCTTGTCACCATTGATGGTGAAGATGCCCGCGACTTCGATGATGCCGTGTATGCGGAAAAACGTCCGGGTGGTGGTTATCGTGTTGTCGTGGCAATTGCCGATGTCAGCCATTATGTACGTCCGGGTAAACCGCTCGATGACGAAGCTCAAGAGCGCGGTACATCGGTGTACTTCCCTCATTTTGTATTGCCGATGTTGCCTGAGGCGCTGTCGAATGGTTTATGTTCTTTGAACCCACACGTAGACCGTTTATGTATGGTCTGTGATTTAAACTTATCTCGCGCGGGTCGTGTCACTAAGTTTGAATTCTATCCGGGTGTGATGCATTCAAAAGCTCGTTTGACCTATACCCAAGTTGCCGAATATTTTGAGGGTAATAGTCAAGCCATTCCTGAAAACCGTGATGTGCGTAAATCGGTCAATACCCTATTCCAATTGTATCAAGTGTTGAAAGGCTTACGTGCTGAACGCCACGCGATGGAATTTGAAACCGTTGAAACTTATATGACTTTTGATGAGCTTGGCGGTATTAATGAAATCTTACCGCGTAGCCGTAATGATGCACATAAGTTAATTGAAGAATGCATGTTGTTGGCAAACGTCGCAGCGGCAGAATATGCATTAAAAAACGAAATTCCGATGCTGTACCGTGTGCATGAACCACCTGAGTTCTCACGTATTCAAAAGGTTCGTGATTTTGTGAAGTTATTGGGTCTTCCATTCCCTGAACAGCCGACTCAAGCTGACTATCAAGCCGTGATTGATGCCACTAAAGACCGTATTGATGCTCCAAGCATTCATGCCGTTTTACTCCGCTCAATGATGCAAGCTTATTATGGCGCGAACAATGCAGGTCACTTTGGCTTGGCTTATGAAGCGTATACGCATTTCACATCTCCAATCCGTCGTTATCCAGACTTGTTACTTCACCGTGCCATCAAAGCACAATTGAAGAAAAAGCCTTACCCAATTTCTGGTGCTTCGCTGGATGATGCAGGTGAACACTTCTCTGCGACCGAGCGCCGTGCTGATGAAGCTTCACGTTCTGTCACTACATGGTTGAAGTGCCATTACATGCAGCAGCATTTGGGTGAAGAGTTTGTCGGTACCATCAGTGCGACTGCTGAATTTGGCCTGTTTGTAACGCTCAAAGACTTATATGTTGATGGCATGATCCACGTCAGCCAATTGGGTGATGACTTCTTTGTCTATAACCAACCAAGTCAGAGCTTAATTGGTCAATCTCGAGGTCAAGTTTTCAGTCTCGGCGATGAAGTGAAAATTAAAGTTGCTGGTGTAAATCTAGAAGAGCGCAAAATCGACTTTGAATTGATTCAACAATTGAGCCATGCAGGTCGCGCTATTCGCGCACGTGCCCCTCGTGTTGCAAAACCTACAGCCAAAGAAGAAGTCTTTTCAGAACGTAAAACCAACGCTGCTGAAGATGGAGAACAGCCCATACGACGCAAAAAGTCGAAATCTAAGCCCAGTTCATTCGGTAAAAAGCCTGCTAAAAAATCTGCAAGCAAATCTGAAGCGAAGGCTAAAGATAAAGTGAAGAAAAAGTTAAAAGTAAAAAAGAAAAAATCCAATGCAAAATCATCTGCGGATTAAGGTTTAAATCAAGAGCGCTTCGGCGCTCTTTTTGATTCTTCAGGTCAGTAAAGGCTGAGTGACCTCTGCAGAAGATGAATAATTCCTGATTTAGTCTTGATTTAACCCGTAACAAACCCTACATCTATAAATAACTCAGGATTTATATGAAGTAGAAAATATGACTTTAGAAAAGGCAACTTTGCCCGTTCCTCAATTTGATCAAATTACCTTAGATCAACTCAAAGAAAAAATTCAAAATGCGATTCAACACGGTCAACAATTTCTAAATGAACTGACGGTTGTTCCAGATTCGGTACAAAAACAACTGAATACGTTAGAACAGGTCGATGATCTTGAAAACAATATGAGTGAAGCATGGGGCGTGCTCTCGCATCTAAATGCTGTGATGAATAATGCTGAAACTCGTGAACTCTACCAATCTTTATTACCCGGCCTGAGTGAATACTATACGCAGCTAGGTCAACACACAGCGTTGTATCAAACGTATCAGCACGTACATGACAACAGTGTATTTGACACGCTGCCTGCGGCACAGCAAAGCGCAATTAAACTTGCGTTACGAGACTTTAAACTTTCAGGCGTAGCCTTAGAAGGTGAAGCGAAAAAACGCTATGCAGAAATATCTGCACGCCTTTCACAATTATCATCAGACTTTTCCAACCACGTATTGGATGCCACCCAAGCCTACTTCAAACCTTTAACAGAAGCGCAGCTCAAAGGACTACCTCAAGGCAGCATTGAACTTCTGAAACAATACGGTCAGCAACGCGAACTCGAACAGGCTGTAGCAACACTCGACTTCCCGTCTTATATTGCCATTATGACCTATGCCGAAGACCGTGAAGTCCGTGAAGCACTCTATAAAGCCTATACCACACGTGCTTCTGATCAGGCAGACGCTGCTGAATTTGACAATACAGCAGTCATGGAAGAAATCTTGAAGCTGCGTCAGGAAATGGCTAGCCTGCTTGGTTTTAGCAACTACGCCGAATTGTCTTTAGCGAGCAAAATGGCACCCGATGTGGCAACTGTTGATCAGTTCCTAATTGAACTGGCAGAACATGCGCGTGCGCCAGCAGAGAAAGAAATCGCTGAACTGAAAGCCATTGCAGCGCAAGACGGTATCACTGAGTTACAACCGTGGGATGCCACTTTCTACTCAGAAAAACTCAAAGTTCAACAGTTTAATTTGTCACAAGAAGACCTGAAGCCCTACTTCCCTGCACCTAAAATTATTCAAGGCTTGTTCAGCATTGTAAATCGTCTCTATGGCATCAATGTGATCGAGCGTGAAGCGCCTGTTTGGCATCCTGATGCACGTTACTTTGAACTTGAAGATCAAGGCAACGTGATTGGCGGTTTTTACTTTGACCTATATGCACGAAGCGGTAAACGTGGCGGCGCATGGATGAGTGGCTTCCGTTCACGGATGCAAACTGAAAATGGTCTGCAAAAACCAATTTGCTACATGGTCTGCAACTTCACCCCACCTGTCGGTGAGCAAGCTGCTTTACTTACCCATGGTGAAGTAACGACGCTGTTCCACGAATTTGGTCATGGCTTACATCACATGCTCACTGAAGTCGACAACATTGCTGTTGCAGGTACACATGGAGTGGCGTGGGATGCAGTCGAACTACCAAGTCAATTCATGGAATTTTGGACTTGGGATCAAGAAAGTTTAGATTTACTCAGTGAACATATCGAATCAAAACAAACTTTACCAGCCGATCTGCTAAAAGCACTGCAAGATGCACGTTTCTTCCAGTCTGGGATGCAAACTTTACGTCAAATTGAATTTGCCATGTTTGACTTAAATATCCATAAGGCCAACCCTGCTTTGGACGCTGCAGGCATCCAACACACCCTAGATGATATTCGTCAAAACTATGCAGTTGCACCCACTACTTCGTACAACCGTTTCCAACATGGTTTCAGTCATATCTTTGCAGGTGGTTACGCTGCTGGTTATTATTCATACAAATGGGCAGAGGTTTTGGCAAGTGATGCCTTCGACCGATTCGAAAATGAAGGAATTTTTAATACTTCGACTGGCAAGTCGTTTAGACAATTTATTCTAGCAGTTGGCGGAAAAGATACGGCACTTGACGCATTTATCAATTTCCGCGGACGCGAGCCAAAAATAGATGCTTTGCTGCGTCATCAAGGTTGGACGAACGCATCTAAAAACGCTTAAACTAGGGACCTTAGTTAGATTCAAGGTAAGTATGATGACCATTAAACGACGCTTCATTGCAGGTGCAAAATGTCCAAAATGCCAAGCGATGGACCGGGTTGTCATGCTGACCTCTGGCGAAGACGAATGGATCGAATGCATTGATTGTGGTTACAGTGAAAATCGACCGACTCATGTCGATCAACCTGAACAACCTGCCGTGCCAGACGATATCGGTGTGATCCAATTTAAGCCACGTCAGCCTAAATAAAAATTAAGGTCACATAATGCTAGTAGATCAAAGAAATAATCCAAAACTGTTAGTTGGAATCATTGGGGGCTTAACGTTATTGATTGCTATCTTTTTTGCATATCAATGGTTAAGCAGCAGTACAGCTGATAAATCTGTACTTCAAGAAGAAATGGTCGCTGCACCGGCTAAACCGCCTGTTGCAGTCCCTGTCCAATCTGAAACTGAAGCATCAGTCCCTACCGCAGAGACTGACACCATTAAATTGGTCGAAGAAGACATTTTAGATGCAGCTGTGCCTGAAAATGCCTCTTTAGCCAAAGAAGAAATTGCCAAATTAGATGACATTCAACAGCAATTGAATGATCAGGAACAAAGCTTAAAACAGCAGCATTCAGATGCAGATGAGCTGATTAAACTGAAAGAAGAACAAATTAAATTACTCGAAGCCCAGTTAGCACAACAAGCAAAATAACCGACTTCTGCTACACCCTGCGTACTTATAGGCTAGAATATCATCAGATTTTTTAGCCTTTTTGTTATGTCCACTACTACACCACAGAATATCCCCAAAGCAATTGGCTTTCTCATGCTGTCAGCGCTGCTTTTTTCCATCATGGGGGTTTGTATACGCTACGCATCTCACACGGTAGATAATGCCACCATCGTATTTTTTCGAAATGCGGTTGGCTTATTGATCTTTCTCCCTTTGATCCTGCAAAAAGGGAGCACATTTTTTAGAACTGAAAAACTGTGGATGCATACATGGCGTTCAATCGTAGGCTTGGTGGCAATGTATGGCTTTTTTTATGCCATTGCACACTTAAAACTCTCCAATGCCATGGTCTTCACCTATTCCTCACCGATCTTTATCCCCTTAATTGCATGGTTATTTTTAAAAGAAAAAATGACCCTGAGTATGCTCATTGCCGCAGTCATTGGTTTAATCGGCGTGCTCTTCGTCGCAAAGCCCGATGCAGGAATGTTCAATCAGTTATCACTCATCGGACTGAGCGCAAGCTTCTTGGCAGCCATGGCATTTGTCACTGTCCGTGCGCTTACAGCAACAGAACCGCCTGAACGCATTGTGTTTTATTTCTGCTTTTTTGGCACACTTATTTCCATGATCCCAATGTTTTGGCTCTGGCGTCCCTATAGTTTAAAAGAGTTAGCTTTTCTGATTACAGCGGGACTTTTGGCCAATATCAGTCAAATTTTTATGTCCAATGCCTATAAGCTCGCACCCGCAGGTCAAATTGGCCCCGTGAACTATATCACGATTATTTTTGCAGGTATTTGGGGCTTTGTTCTTTGGCAGGAACTGCCAGACATTTACAGCCTATTCGGCTTTGCTTTTATATTTTTAGCGATTTTGCTCTGTAGTCCAATCCTACAAAATAAGTTTAAAAAGTCATAAAGATTCAAACCATTTACCATCAAATGCACAGCCCCTTATTCAATAAAAAAGCACCCGAAGGTGCTTTTTTAATGCTTCAAAATTAATTTATTGATACCAACCAAACAGCTTAAAGAAATACGGCAGATACGCAATAATCAACATTGCAGGGAACAGCACAATCAGCGGAAAAATCCAACGTTCATAACGGTAATAAAACGACAAGTGACGAACTTCAGCATCCGCTTCATTGACTTCAGCATCCCCTATCGACTGTCGGGCCAAGAGGTGGTTCAATGCAACTGGAGGCGTAACATAACCTAGCTCAAAACCAATGAGTGTAATCATCCAAAAATGCACAGGATGAATACCGTATTGATAGGCTACAGGAGCAATAGTTGCAGAAATTAAAATGACTGCGCCAAACGGATCCATAATCATACCCACAAAGACCATCAATCCGACAATCAATGTGATAACCAAAAAAGTACTGCTGATATCAGTTGGGAATAAACTCATGACTTCAGTACGCTCTAGCAATCCACCAACGCTTACCGAAAGCGCCATCAAAATAACCAAAGCACCGATATGTCCAACGGTTTCACTGGTCGAAATATGCATCGACTTCCAAAAACCAACTTGACGTAGAATCTGCATAGAGCTGGATTGAGCCACTGTATGATTCGCAGCCTGCCCATCATCTGTGCTATTGCCATGTAATCCTTCACGGTATTCTGCATGTGCAACCTGTGCGCCGGCTAAAGCAGGTTCAGCATTCGCACTATAATTTGCTGTTAGTGTTTCATCCCAATGCCCAACTGCTGACAATGGTGCTGGCTGATGACGTAATTTATCCACTAAAACGATCATCAGCAGAATAACAGGCATCATGACTGGTGCAGTAAATTCATTTAAATCTGTATTCAATAAATATTTATAGAACATCCAGATCAGCACGAAAATCACAATATAAGGAATAACGGCTAAGAAGGCACGTCCTGACTGCGGCGCTGCCACATTGGCTTGAGCAATACGGAACTTATGTTCTGCAAAAAATAACGACACAATTAAAAACATCGTAGATGTCAGCAAGAACGTATAAATACCATATTGATAAAGCAGATCCGTGGTCACTTCTTTATTTAGCGATGCAACAACCACAATCAATAAGCATGGACGTAAAACCACCCCAAGCGAACCGGACATTGCTGTTGCAGCCAAGGCAAATTGACGGCGTCCGCCAGCGTTCCACACTTCCTTATAAATAATCGCGCCTGCCGCAATGACAAAGATCCCCGATGCGCCAGTATAGGCTGTAGGCAATGCTGCTGCGATTAAAATCAGCCATGTTAAAGTCTCAGGAGCTAAGTTCCATGGGCGTAAAATATTCAAGAATAAATCTACGACACGGGTTTGCTTCAACAACATACCCGCCCAAATGAATAACGCTAGATTCAGGAAAATACTTGAAAACTCGACCAATTGCCCTAAATAGATGCCTTGCCCCATCGGGTAGTCCATAAAGAAGATAAAGGCGATACCTGTAATCAACGCCATATACGCATATAAAGGCACGCTTAGGAACGCGAAACTAAGACTACCGCCCTCTTTGGCATCTTTTGGCGGACTAAACAATTGCAAAACACTGATCAATGTCAGGATTGAGAACAGCGTCATCCACATCCAATAAATCAGTTCAGTTTCGGTGGTCATTGGAACTCCCGAATTTTTCACTGAATTGAATTGGCTGATACTTGAGTAGGTTAACAGTCCATTACCGAAGCTCATCATCAGGCTATAAACACGATAATCCTTCTTGGTTGCAGGACCGCGTAGACCAATATGATGAATTTTCAATGTCGCACTAATCGCAGCTATAACCACCATAAAAATCAACAAAATGGCGCGATTTTCAGTACCAAATTTAAAGATACCGAAGAAGCTTGTTTCAAAATTACGATAGGCGCGAATACTCGGATGCTTCTCCATATGTTGCATGGCTTTATCATAAAATTGATACTTTTCTTCACACTGCTGCACACTCGCTAAAATAGACGAACGAACGTCATTCTCAGATGCCGTACCAAAAAAATCAGCAAACTCATCTGCTGCATTGGCTTGCATTTGAGTTTTCACCAACGCATCGACATTCGGGTTACGGTCACATTCAGGCTTGGCAGGCTCAGCCCTTAAAAAAGAGTACTGCATACCTGTTGCAGGGTCACCATACAGTCGCTCTCCCATACGGAGCAACTGCCCATGGATCATCTCCCCTGTACCGATAATTAGTGTAAGCAGAAGCAAGATCAATACGACTAGAGTCGAAATCCATTCTGTCCAGACATAACGTAACAGACCAACGATGCTGGATATGTTTTGTGCATCATTTTGCATGAGTCTTCCTATTTTTATTTTGGAGCCTAGCTGGACTAAGCATCCTCTTCCTTATCGGTTCGAGAAGTTCCTTTCCCTGACCTAACTGTTTTATTATTACGTTTAAATTTGCATCAATATTCAAAACATTAAAATGACAATATGTATTTTCTTTTCGGTTTTTTTTGTCAACCCAATCACCTAAAGTGAGCTAACGATCCCAGAAATAATTGCCAACAAGATAGAACAAGGCGATGATAATGCCCCAAATCACCCCCAATAAATGTGCTTCGACTAAAATGGGGCTTCCAATTAATTCAGCCGTTCCCGTATTGCCCACGGTATTTTCCCACACCAATTTTGCCAAAATCAGCAACAATACAAAGGCTGCAAAATTTCGCTCCCGTCGATACATCAAATGCACACAAGCGACCGCGACATAGGCACCATGTAAGACACCAGATAATCCGGCATAGGCTTCAATATCGGGTAAGAAAAAATAGAAACTTAGACTGATTAAAGGAGATAAAATCAATAAAATGGCAACAAAATGCCATGTCGAAACTCGTGGGAAAATAAACGGTAAGCAAATAAAGGCCAATATATTTAAAACAAAATGAATCCAACCGACGTGAACCCAATGTGCGGTCCATAAGCGCCAAAAATCATGAAATAAGTCATCTTGCCAATAGATAAAATAATCTTTAAATACCTGTAGCGAGGCACAGATCGAAACGAATACGGCAAGAAAGACAATTTTCGGTATTAAAAATTGTAGTTTCATTTTCGCTCCTCCTGTACCTCACTTTTAAACGCTATTGCAAAGATTAATTTGCAGCTGTGCCACTGGTTTCAATATCACCACTAAACAAATCATCGAGTTCAGAACTATTGGCACTTTCATCCCAGAAATGTTCCATACCATCATCAGCCGTACGAACGCCTGTATGTTCAGTCCAATAACGATCTGAAATCCCTTTCACCATGGTTTCAGCCATGCTATCGATGAGCTTAAATTGTGGATTAACAGGTTTCTCATCGCTACGCGCTTGTGCAAAGGTACGTAAGGCATCACGGATTTTCGCATCATCGCCACTGGCCTGTGCAGCAACCGCATATAAAGCATGTGACAGTCTCACACCCTTTTGCTCACCAATTTGCGTAGATTGTTTCAATGTTTGGTATGGATCAGGTTTTCCATCACCTGCACCCGGCAATAACGTCCAGATCACAGCGCGGGTTGCATTTGGTGCGCCCCAGAATTTTTCATTATTCAGACATACCATACCGCGTTCAACAATCGCAGCAATGTCTTTTGGAACGTTTACCGCCCCACCTGAGTTAATATCATTGGTCATGGCCTGTAAGCCACTTAACATTCCCAACATATACACTGTTTGGTCAATGTCGCTGTTCATTTTTGGACAGCCTTCACCTAGACTTTTCTTATACTTCTTTTCAAAACGATCTTGAAATAATTGATAGCCGGTATATTGACGCTGTGCAGCAAGTGCCGCCCAACGCTTTTGCTCAACACGAGCATCCTGTGCTTCGGATACTTGGTTAGCTTTAGATGCACGTAAATAGCGTAACTCTGCATCCAAGGCTTTTTGTTCTGCACAAATCCCTGCTGCTGAATACATCAACACAGCCACACGTGTTGGGTCTGCGCCCATATCTTTGGTGGCCATAATGGCTGGAGTTAATGAATTACCTGAATTACACACCATTTCAGCATCTTCCATGGCTAAAATTGGTGGCACAATATGTTTTTCTGTAAATCCGAGTGCAACATTAGCACCGGTTTTTACAACCTGCGAACAACCCGCGAATAATGTACTTGTTATTGCTACAACTGCCACACCCTGGCATATTTTTTGGACGCTCGACATTTTCCTGTCCTCTATAATTGTGTTTATGTCCATCACGACAAACATATCAGAAGCAAAAAATGAATAAAAGAGTATTTGCTCTAATTTGCACGACACACTGTGCCATGAATCACGCTGAATGCAATTGACTGATTTTTTACAAAGACTAAATTTTAGGCAAAAAAAAGTAGCATAGCGACGGTTCGGCACATGCTACTTATTAACTGTGAAAGCGTTTGACTGCTTATTTTTGAGTTAACTGTTCCTTCAGCACTGTTCCTAGTCGTCCTATAACAATTGCTAACACAATCGCTATTACCAGAAACATCCAAGTTGGCATCATCATGATGATTTCCCTTAACGGCTGTTGGTAAGGCTAATATATAGGCAGAGAATCACCGCACAGCTTAAAATTGTCAGACAATTTAAATATTTTGCCAATAAATTTCAATCCTGTCAGACAAGATTATTTTACCCACAATATAAGATAATGAAATATGTGCATTTTATTGAATTTTAAAAATAAAGGCTGTCTAACAATTAGATCATTTTGGCCAATACTTTGAGTGATTTCCACTGTTTCAATGACAATTGATCGCGCCAAATAATCACTGGTTTTGCACGTGCATGCATAAAATACACCACAATATACATTTGATGATCCAAAATATGGCTTATTTGAACGCGTTGCACTGGGCGGTTGAGTCGTTGCAAAGACCAATCAGTTCCATCCAAATAATCTAGACTGGTGACGTGTAAATGCTTACGGAAAAACAATACATAAACCACCAGTCCAATGAGGAAAAATATCCCCCAAAGCATGGGTGTTAATAACTGATAAAGCAGCGTCATCAATACCGCAAAAATAAAAAACTGAAACGCATGCGATAAAAAACTGCGTTTCAGTTTGAATTGCCGATTATCCATGAACGTAATGTTTTAATTTTTGAATAAACGTTTTTAATTCAGGACGTGGCGGTTCACTAACTTCCATAAACCAATCCAACAAATCTGGATCTTCTGCAGCAACGAGTTCTGCAAACATGTCTTTTTCAGCTGCATCGGCTTGTAAATAGTAATTTTTGACGTAGGGATCAAAATAAACATCAATCTCTTTTAAACCACGACGTGCACGGTAGATCACTTTACGCTCTTCTAAGCTGATTTCATCAGTCATTGTCTTCCCCAATCGTTGAACCCGTCTAGTGTAACTCATCCACCCCATTGAAGTGGAGTGTTTTCACAGATTGACCGAATGCTTCATCGCATTTCCTGCTTTTGAATGTTCTGCACATTGAAGTCACACGCTGCATCTTATAAGTTGAGACAAAGCCATAAAAATGAATAGGATATTCAAAATGCAATCTGGAGCGATTCGCCCACTCAATAACATGCTGCCACGTCAATTATTTAATGCAGAACATGATGCATTTCGTGAAACAGTACGAAAATTTTATGAAAAAGAAGTTGTGCCCAATATCGAAAAATATGAAAAACAACAACATGTTGACCGTGACTTATGGAATAAAGCCGGTGCCATGGGCTTGCTTTGCCCGACCATGCCCGAAGCTTATGGCGGCTATGGTGTAGACCGACTCTATAGCATGATTCTGATTGAAGAGCAGGCCTATGCTATGGACTCCTCTACCGGCTTTTCACTGCACTCCGACATTGTGGCCAATTACATTCATAACTTTGGCAATGAAGAACAAAAGTTGCATTGGCTGCCGAAAATGGCTTCTGGCGAAACCGTGACTGCCATTGCAATGACCGAACCAGGCACAGGTTCAGACCTACAAGCGGTACGCACAACCGCTACAGAAGATGGCGATGACTATATTATTAATGGGTCAAAAATCTTTATCACCAATGGCTATTTATGTGACATGGCAATTGTGGTCTGCAAGACAGGTAATAGTGAAAAAGGTTCAGCTAATTTATCGCTAATTATCGTCGAGGCAGATCGCGTCGGTTTTAGCAAAGGCAAACCTTTAAATAAAATTGGCATGAAAGGTCAGGATACCTGTGAACTGTTCTTTGACAATGTCCGCGTCCCTAAAAGCAACTTACTTGGCATGCAAGGTATGGGCTTTATGATGCTGATGAAGGAATTGGCTTGGGAACGTATGTTGGTCGCGATTATTTGCCAAGCCGGTGCAGAAGCAGCCTTTGCGCACACTGTTCAATACACCAAAGAGCGTAAGGCATTTGGCAAGACCGTATCTAGTTTCCAAAACACCCGTTTTAAATTGGCAGAGCTACGCACTGAAATCGATTTTTGTCGAACTTATCTAGACCGATGTATGGAGCTGCAACTTGAGGAACAGCTCGGTATTGACGCAGCCGCAGCTGCTAAATACAAAATTTCAGAAATGTTCTCCAAAGTCGTGGATGAATGTCTGCAGTTGCATGGCGGCTATGGCTATATGCTTGAATATCCAATTGCACGGGCTTATATCGACAACCGTGCCAACCGTATCTATGCCGGTACCAATGAAATTATGAAAGAGCTGATTTCCCGTTCTTTATAACAACAAAGCCCATCATCGGATGGGCTTTTATATTCTTTCGATATCAACTTAAATCATTCACAAAATCACAGATGAGTGCAGCGACCAATGCGGGTTGCTCTTTGTGCGGCATGTGATGAAGCCCTTCCAAAATCTCTAGCTCTGCATCAGCTTTTATACCCGAAAAAAGTTTCTGAGCTTGTGCTGTCGTCCCGTATTCATCCAGTTCTCCATGGATGATCAAGCTTGGACACTGTACTTTTCCAACATAATCTTCGAGGTTCCATTGACGGAAACTTGGTGAAAGCCAAGTTTCCGTCCAAGCATCCAAAACCCATTGGGCTTTATCCCCATGGTATTTAGCCAAGCGTTCAAGCTGTCCCGGCTGCGCAAAACCTGTTTTGGCTTCACGTATACCCGATAATGTCAGTTCTTCCACTTCATACTGCGCAGCTATGGTAATCAGACCATGACATTGTTCAGGGTATGTAGTGGCAATGACGACTGACATTCCCCCGCCAACACTATGCCCCATCACGATAAACTGTTGAATGGAATAATGTTGAAGAAGTGCCTTAAAGCCCTGCCGCGCTTCAGCATAGACAAAATCTGTACTTAATAGATGAGGATTCGCTGACGATCGGCCAAAACCCAATCGATCATAGGCAATCACCGTTCTGCCAGACTCAGCAGCCAATTGCGCAGGAAAATCACGCCACAAATCCACACTCCCCAGTGAATCATGCATCAATATAATCGGAGCCAAAGTTGCATCATTATCTGCTATTTCAGGCTGCCAAGCTTTGGTATATAGCTCATAATCATTTAATTTTATAAATTCTGAATGTTCTTGATTCTTCACATTAACCCTGTGTGTTTTTCCTTGTTTTCAACATCATATATTTTTCAACAAATAAAGCGCATCAAATAAAACCCTAAAGTCACTCATTTAAAGCAAAAAAAGGAGCATCATGCTCCTTTTTTATGTAATAGACTTAAGAAACTAATCTGGGTTTAGCAGCCACTTGATCAGACTTTTTTTCAAATTTCAGCACTCCATCTTCAAATGAAGCATGCTTTAATTCTTTACGATCTGCCAAATAGTTATTGCTGACTTTCCACGGTGCATGTTTACCCTGTTTTGGCATCACATCTGCCGCACGTGCAATATAACCTGAAGTCAAGCTTCCCATTACTGTGTCTTCTAACAACTCGGTCGCATCGCCTTGTGGAATCACTTGGTTATAACCATTTTGATCCATATAGTTAATCAATTTACAGATGTATTCAGAAGCAATATCAACTTTTAATGTCCATGAAGCATTAATATAGCCAATAATCATCGCCATATTTGGTACATCACTGACCATCACGCCACGGTACAACATATGCTTAGAGGTATTTAATGGCTGACCATCGATTGTGGCACTGATGCCACCTAAAATTTGAATGTTGAGACCTGTAGCTGAAATCACCACGTCTGCATCAAGATGTTTACCTGATTTCAATTGAATGCCATTTTCAGTAAAACTTTCAATTTGATCGGTTTCAACAGATGCACGGCCTTCGCGTAAAATTTTAAACAAATCACCATCTGGCACCACACAAAGGCGCTGATCCCAAGGATTGTAATCTGGGGTAAAGTGCTTCATATCCACTTTACCTTTCAACTGCAACTCAATTGATTTTAATAAAAATTTACGGAGTAATTTAGGTTGCTTTTGTGCAACAGCATAAACAGCCCGTTGGACACCGATATTTCGTGCTCGGGTCAGTTTATAAGCAACATCTTCAGGTAATACTTTACGCATTTTGTCGTAAATGATGTCAATAGAAGGTACTGAGGCAATATAGGTCGGAGAGCGCTGTAGCATAGTCACATGCCCTGCACCGCCTTTTGCCATAGCTGGCACAAGGGTAATTGCTGTTGCGCCACTACCAATAATCACAACTTTTTTGCCTGCATAATTAAAATTTTCAGGCCAATGTTGTGGATGAATGAAGGTACCTTTAAAGTTTTCCTGCCCTTTAAACTCAGGTTGGAAACCTTGGTCATAATTATAATAACCCGTACAGCCAAAGACGAAATTTGCAACCCAGGTTTGTTGTTTCTTCTTCGCATCTTCAATAACAACAGACCATTTACGAGTTTGTGAATCGTAGTTCGCACTCACAACACGGTGCTGAAAATGAATTTTTTCTTTGATCTTATATTCATCAATCACTTCAGAAAGATAGCCTTTAATCGAAGACCCATCAGCAAGCACACTAGATTTTTTCCACGGCTTAAAATTGAAGCCAAAAGTTGACATATCCGAATCAGAACGAATACCCGGATATTTAAAAAGATCCCATGTTCCACCGAAACTTTCACGTCGTTCAATAATTTCAAATGAACGATTTGGACAATTTTTTGAAAGATGAGCAGCCAAACCTACACCAGAGATCCCTGCACCTACAATGAGAATATCAACTTGTTTTTCCATGTTGTTCTTTTAACCTATCTTAGATTTATATTTATTAAATCACATTTTTGACAATGCACAATGTCAAGTTTAAGCAAAAGGCGATTTATTTTTATCTTTTAAGGACAAATTGAATTATTGTCTAACAATATACAGCCAATACAAAACTGCAGGCATTAAAAAAGGTCGGTTAAAAACCGACCTTTTTTAGAACAACGTACGCTGCTCTTCACGAAATTAGTTAACTTCGCGATCTACTAGCTCAACGTAAGCCATCGGTGCAGCATCACCTGCACGGAAGCCCGCTTTAAGAACACGTAGATAACCGCCGTTACGTTCTTTGTAACGAGGGCCAAGAACGGTAAATAATTTACCAACAGTTGCAGCTGAACGAGTACGAGCAAACGCTAAACGACGGTTTGCTACAGAATCGACTTTAGCTAAAGTGATTAAAGGCTCAGCAACACGACGTAATTCTTTTGCTTTAGGAACAGTAGTTTTAATTAACTCGTGTTCGAACAAAGAATTAGCCATGTTTTGGAACATCGCTTTACGATGACTGCTTGTACGGCCTAATTTCACACCACTATTACGATGACGCATGGTGATAGTCCTACTTAATTAACGGCTACGATAAGCAAAGCGATCGTCCATGCGGAGGCTAGCCGGTGGCCAGTTCTCTAAACGCATGCCCAATTGCAAGCCTTTCGATGCCAGAACATCTTTAATCTCAGTCAACGATTTTTTACCTAAGTTAGGAGTTTTAAGCAACTCAACTTCAGTACGTTGAACAAGATCGCCAATGTAGTAAATATTTTCTGCTTTCAAACAGTTAGCAGAACGAACAGTAAGCTCTAGATCATCTACTGGACGAAGCAAAATCGGATCAACTTCTTCACGAGGTTCTTGAGCAACTGGTGCTTGATCTTTCTGAAGATCAACAAAAATTGCAATTTGTTGTTGCAAGATTGTTGCCGCTTTGCGGATTGCTTCTTCAGGATCAACAGTACCGTTGGTTTCAAGATCAATGATCAATTTATCAAGGTCAGTACGTTGTTCTACACGAGCGTTTTCCACTGTGTAAGACACACGTTTGATTGGGCTGTAAGAAGCATCTAATTGTAAACGACCCACTGGGCGAGTTTCGCCTTCAGGGAAGCGTGAATCAGAAGTCTCATAACCACGACCTTGAGAAACTTTCAGGCGCATTTTTAATGAGCCAGAAGCACTTAAAGTACCGATCAAGTGTTCAGGGTTAACCACTTCAACATTGTGTGGTAAACGAAGGTCAGCGGCTGTAACGTCGCCAGGACCTTGTTTTTCCAATGTCAGATAAGCTTCATTTTGATCGAACAGCTTAATAGACAATCCTTTTAGGTTCAGCAAGAGCTCGACGATGTCCTGCTGCAAGCCTTCCAAAGTACTGTACTCGTGCTCGACACCTTCAATCTCTACTTCAACCACGGCTGCGCCAGGTAAAGAAGACAAAAGGATACGACGTAAAGCATTACCAAGAGTATGACCAAAGCCACGCTCTAATGGTTCTAGAATAACTTTTGCCGAGGTCCCGCTTGCCGCTTCGACCTTGATCGCTTGCGGAGTTAGAAACTCATTTGCAGTACGCGTCATTATTGCTACCTCAAGGATTATTTAGAATACAATTCTACAATCAAGCTTTCGTTGATTTCAGCAGGTAAATCAGAACGATCTGGTGCAGCTTTGAACGTACCTTCCAATTTAGAATGATCAATTTCAATCCAAGCTGGAATGCCACGTTGAGTCGCTAACTCAACTGCGTTTTTGATACGCAATTGTTGTTTAGCACCTTCGTGAACTGCAACAACGTCACCAGCTTTAACTTGGATAGACGCGATGTTAACACGACGACCATTTAAAGTGATTGAACGGTGAGATACAAGCTGACGAGCTTCTGCACGTGTAGAACCAAAACCCATGCGATAAACAACGTTATCTAGACGGCTTTCAAGAAGTTTCAACAAGTTTTCACCTGTTGCGCCTTTAACACGAGCAGCTTCTTTGTAGTAGTTACTAAATTGACGCTCTAAAACACCGTACATACGACGTACTTTTTGTTTTTCACGTAATTGTAGTGAGTACTCAGATTGTTTGCCGCCACGAGCGCCACCATGTTGGCCAGGTGCTTTAGCAGCTTTTTTTGTTTTGACGTCAAATGGTTTAACGCCAGATTTTAATTGCAGGTCTGTCCCTTCGCGGCGAGAGAGTTTGCATTTTGGACCAATATAACGAGCCATGAATGTTTCTCCTTACACGCGACGTTTTTTAGGTGGACGGCAACCGTTGTGCGGGATTGGCGTCACATCGGTAATGCTGTTAATTTTATAACCCACTGCACCTAAAGCACGAACCGCAGATTCACGACCTGGACCAGGACCTTTTACAAGGACGTCCAAGTTTTTCAAACCGTAATCTAAAGCAGCTTTACCAGCAACTTCAGCAGCTACCTGAGCAGCAAACGGAGTTGATTTACGTGATCCACGGAAGCCTTGTCCACCAGAGGTAGCCCAAGCCAGTGCATTACCTTGACGATCGGTAATAGTCACAATGGTGTTATTAAAAGAAGCGTGAATGTGTGCAACACCTTCAGAGACGGTACGAGTGACCTTCTTGCGTGTGCGAGTATCTTTAGCCATCTTTTAGCTTCCAGAAATCTTATTTCTTAATAGGTTTGCGCGGACCTTTACGGGTACGTGCGTTAGTTTTGGTGCGTTGACCACGGACAGGCAAGCTGCGACGATGACGAAGACCGCGGTAGCAGCCTAAATCCATTAAACGTTTAATGTTCATGGAAATTTCGCGACGTAAATCACCTTCGGTAGGAACCTTAGTAACTTCTGCACGAATCGCATCAAGCTGAGCGTCATCTAATTCACGAATTTTAGTTGTTGGTGCAATACCAGCAGCAGCTAAGATAGCTTTTGCAGTGTGGCGACCAATACCAAAAATGTACGTTAGAGAGATAACAGCATGCTTGTTATCCGGAATGTTTACACCGGCAATACGAGCCATTCAATTTTCTCCAAAAAGGCAGTTAAGATAATCAACCGCCCGACAAAATCTTTGAGGGGCGGATAATAACCTAATTAGCCTACTGAAATCAACAGGTCTTGATCAGATTAACCTTGACGCTGCTTATGACGAGGTTCTGCGCTGCAAATTACGCGAATAACCCCATTACGACGGATAACTTTACAGCTACCACAAATTTTCTTTACAGAAGCTTGAACTTTCATAATGAAACCTCTAAGTGCGCTTATCCTTTCGGATGAGCAGTCGTTTTACGCATTAACGATTGATTGTCATATTGATGCGATGTGAGATGAGCTTGGAGCTGAGCCATAAAGTCCATCACCACCACCACTACGATCAGTAAAGACGTACCACCTAAGCTAAATGGAATACCAAATGAGCTTTGTAGAATCATCGGCATTAAACAGATGATTGTGATATAAACCGCGCCAATAAAAGTCAAACGATTCAAAATATGATCTAAATAGCGTGCAGTTTGCTCACCAGGACGAATACCCGGTACATAAGCACCACTACGTTTTAAATTCTCTGACACTTCTTTCGGACTAAATACTAGCGCAGTATAGAAGTAACAGAAGAAGATAATTAATGCACCAAATAGCACCAAATACATCGGTTGACCCGGCGACAATACGAGTGCCAAATCTTGTAGGCCACGTTTAATCACGCCAGCATTTGGGTCTGCACTGCCAACCCATTGCCCTAAGCTCGCTGGGAACAATAGCAATGAACTCGCAAAAATTGCAGGAATCACACCCGCCATATTAATTTTTAATGGCAAATGTGTTTGCTGAGCAGTAAATACACGACGACCTTGCTGTTTTTGAGCATAGTTTACTGGAATGCGACGCTGCGCCTTCTCAATAAACACAATTGCTGCTAACACTGCAACAGATAGCAATGCAAAGATTGCAAGACCAATTAAACTTGATTGGCCATTATCTACTGAGGTTAAAGATTGCAGAACCAAGTTCGGCAAACCAGCAACGATACCAGCGAAGATGATCATGGAAATACCATTCCCTACTCCACGCTCAGTAATTTGCTCACCTAACCACATCAGGAACATTGTACCTGCAACCAAAGAAGTTACAGCAGGAACGTAAAAAGCAAGTCCACTAGTCAAAGTAATATTTTGACTAATCAGACCTGCACACATCCCAACGGCTTGCACAAGTGCAAGAAACAATGTGCCTTGTCGCGTATATTGATTGATCTTACGCTTACCTTGTTCGCCTTCTTTCTTTAAAGCTTCCAGCGAAGGAACAACCGTAGACATTAACTGCACGATAATCGATGCAGAGATATACGGCATAATCCCAAGAGCAAGAATTGACATACGCTCTAATGCACCACCTGAGAACATGTTAAACAAACCAAGGATCGTACCTTGGTTTGCATTAAACAGATTCTCTAGTGCGGCATTGTTAATGCCCGGTACTGGAATATGTGCTCCCAGTCGAAAAACCAACAACGCCCCGATGAGGAACATCATACGGCGAATAATTTCACGATATTTCACATGAAAAGGTTGGCCTTTCATCATGTTAACATGACCTGTCGAACTAGGAGTCATAGACACTGGGGATTACTCCTCGACTTTACCGCCAGCAGCTTCAACAGCAGCTTTAGCGCCTTTAGTCAATGCAACACCTTGAACAGTGAATGCACGAGTAATTTCACCAGAAAGTACGATGCGTGCACGCAACATATCTTTACGTACAACGTTAGCAGCTTTTAAAGTTTCAAGAGACACGATGTCGCCTTCAACTTTAGCAAGTTCTGATAAACGTACTTCAGCAGTTTTCAAAGCCATTTGGCTAGTGAAACCGAATTTAGGTAAACGACGGTATAACGCAGTTTGACCACCTTCGAAACCAGGACGTGTACCACCGCTCTTACGTGAGTTTTGACCTTTGACACCACGGCCACCAGTCTTACCAACGCCAGAACCGATACCACGGCCTAAACGAAGGTTGTCACGCTTAGCACCTTCTGCAGGTGCAATTGTATTTAAACGCAGAGTCATGGCTTATTCCTCTACACTAACCATATAGTAAACTTGGTTGATCATACCACGGTTAGAAGGCGTATCTTGCACTTCAACTGTATGACCAATACGACGCAGACCTAAACCTTTAAGGCTAAGCTTGTGATTTTTCAAGCGGTGCGATGAAGATTTAGTCTGGGTAACTTTAATCGTTTTCATGATTGATTACCCTTGAATTTGTGCTACTGATAAACCACGTTTCGCAGCAACTTTCTCAGGAGAAGTCATATCACGCAAACCGTTAAAAGTTGCGTTTACTACGTTAGCAGCGTTAGTAGAACCATAACACTTAGTTAATACGTTACGTACACCTACAGCTTCTAAAACTGCACGCATAGCGCCACCAGCAATTACACCAGTACCTTCAGAAGCAGGTTGCATGTAAACGCGGCTTGCACCGTGACGAGCATTGATAGGGTGCTGAACAGTACCGTCAACAAGGTCAACAGTAATCATGTTGCGACGAGCAGCTTCAAGTGCTTTAGAAATAGCAGCTGGAACTTCACGTGCTTTACCACGACCAAAACCTACGCGACCATTACCATCACCCACAACAGTTAATGCTGTGAAAGAGAAGATACGACCACCCTTAACAACTTTGGCTACACGATCAACGGCAACCAGCTTTTCAACAAGACCTTCGTTTTGTTCAACTTTAGCCATGATTAGAACTCCAAGCCGTTTTCACGAGCAGCATCAGCCAAGGCTTTGATACGACCATGATATTTGAAACCAGAACGGTCAAATGCAACTTTAGTTACACCAGCCGCTTTAGCACGTTCTGCAATTAAAGCACCAACTTTCTGAGCCGATTCAACGTTACCAGTAGTACCAGCACGTAGAGTAGCGTCTAAAGTAGAAGCTTGCGCTAATACTTTGCCACCATCTGCAGAGATAACTTGAGCATAGATGTGACGCGGAGTGCGGTTTACACACAAACGAGTCGCACCCAATGCACGGATGTGCAAGCGTGTGCTTTTCGCACGACGCAAACGGGATTGTTTCTTTTCGTTCATAAGAACCTCGCGCCTTATTTCTTCTTAGCTTCTTTACGAAGTACAACTTCGTCAGAATAACGAACACCTTTACCTTTATAAGGCTCTGGCGGACGGTAACCACGGATTTCTGCAGCAACTTGACCTAATTTAGCTTTATCAGCAGATTTAAGTACAATTTCAGTTGCAGTAGGAGTTTCTGCAGTTACACCTTCAGGAAGGTTGTAGTCGATCGGGTGAGAGAAACCAAGGTTAAGGTTAACAATGTTACCTTTAACCGCAGCTTTATAACCAACACCGATAAGCTGTAACTTACGTTCGAAACCTTCGTTAACACCTTTTACAAGGTTGTTAAGCACAGCGCGAGCAGTACCAGCCTGCATCCAAGCATCTTTAGATTCAGCTTTAGGAGCAATAACTAGAGTACCGTCTTCCTGTTTTAGCTCGACCAGCGCATGCAGGTTGAAAGACAATGTACCTTTGCTGCCTTTCACTTCGACCTGCCGGCCGTTCTGAGTAACTGTAACACCGTTAGGTACAGTTACTGGGGCTTTAGCCACACGAGACATGAGGAATCACCTATTAAGAAACAAAAGCAATAACTTCACCACCGATACCTGCAGCACGTGCAGCGCGATCAGTCATGATGCCTTTGCTTGTAGAAACAATTGCAATACCTAAACCTTGCTTAACGCTAGGAAGTGCATCTTTACCGCGATATTGACGTAGACCAGGACGGCTTACGCGTTTCACAGTATCGATAACTGGTTTGCCTTCGAAATATTTTAAAGTAATCGTTAAAGTCGCTTTGCCTTCATTGTCAGCAACAGCTACATCAGCGATATAACCTTCTTGTTGAAGTACGTTAGCAATCGCAACTTTCAACTTTGAGTTTGGCATAGAAACAGTTTGTTTCTTTGCCATTTGTGCGTTACGAACACGTGTTAGCATGTCGGCAACGGTATCTTGCATACTCATTTATAGTGCTCCTTACCAGCTTGCCTTAACAACGCCCGGTACATCACCTTGCATTACTGTTTCACGTAATTTGTTACGGCTTAAGCCGAACTTACGGAAGTAACCATGAGGACGACCAGTTAAACCACAACGGTTACGTAGACGTACTGGAGACGCATTACGTGGTAATGCTTGAAATTTCATCATCGCTTCGAAACGTTCTTCGTCTGATGCATTAACGTTTGCGATAATTGCTTTTAATTCAGCACGTTTCGCAGCGTATTTAGCAACAGTAGCTTCGCGTTTCAATTCGCGATTAATCATACCTTTCTTAGCCATATCGACCTCTTATTTGAACGGGAAGCCGAATGCACGCATAAGCGCACGGCCTTCGTCATCGGTGCGAGCAGTCGTAGTGATGGTAATGTCCATACCACGAATACGATCAATCTTATCAAAATCGATTTCAGGGAACATGATTTGTTCCTTAAGACCCATTGAGTAGTTACCACGACCATCGAATGATTTCGCAGAGAAACCACGGAAGTCACGGATACGAGGGATCGCGATAGAGATCAAACGGTCTAAGAATTCGTACATACGTTCGCCGCGTAAAGTAACTTTACAGCCGATCGGCCAACCATCACGGATTTTGAAACCAGCGATAGATTTACGAGCTAAAGTAAGTACTGGTTTTTGACCAGCAATTGCTTGCATATCAGAAAGAGCGCCATCTAACAATTTCTTGTCAGCTGATGCAGCACCAACACCCATGTTGATGGTGATTTTTGTAATGCGAGGAATATCCATCACATTCTTAACGCCCAATGTTTCTTTTAATTGAGCCTTAAGTTCGTCGTTGTAACGCGTTTTAAGTCTGGCCATTGCCTAGTCAACCTATTACTTCGCTACCGCCACTGATTCACCATTAGATTTGAATACGCGAGTTTTCACGCCTTCAATCACTTGGTAACCAACACGGTCAGCCTTTTGGGTTGTAGCATTAAAAATTGCCACGTTAGAGATATGAAGCTCAGCTTCTTGAGTTACGATGCCGCCTTCAGCGCCAGTAGCTCGGTTAGGCTTTTGATGCTTCGTTACCAAGTTAAGGCCTTCAACCTTAACACGGTCATTTGAAACAGACAAAACAGTACCTTGTTTGCCTTTTTCTTTACCTGCGATCACAATTACTTGATCGCCCTTTTTAATCTTAGCCATGAGTGCCTCTTATAGAACTTCAGGAGCCAATGAAATAATTTTCATGAACTGTTCAGTACGAAGTTCACGAGTCACTGGTCCGAAAATACGAGTTGCAATCGGCGCTTTGTTGTTGTTCAAAATAACAGCTGCGTTATCGTCGAAACGAATAACTGAACCATCTGCACGACGGATGCCGAATTTTGTACGTACAACTACAGCATTCATCACGTCACCTTTTTTAACACGTGCGCGTGGAATAGCTTCTTTTACAGTAACTTTAATAATGTCGCCAACAGAAGCATAACGACGATGTGAACCACCAAGTACTTTAATACATTGTACGCGGCGAGCACCACTGTTGTCTGCTACGTCTAGCATACTTTCGGTTTGAATCATTGCCCTACTCCAAAACCGAGCATCACCGGTCGCAATTTCGAAAGGCTCAAAGAGTACTCGAAATTGACCGATGATGCAAGAACGTTTAATTACTCAGCAGCAGCTTCAACAACTTCAACTAAAGTCCAAGACTTAGTTTTAGAAATTGGGCGGCTTTCTTTGATGCTTACTACGTCACCAACTTTAGCAACATTGTTTTCATCATGAGCGTGTAATTTAGTTGAACGGCGGATTGATTTGCCATACAACGGGTGTTGAACGCGGCGTTCGATAAGAACAACGATAGACTTGTCCATCTTGTCGCTAACTACTTTACCGGTTAACGTGCGAACTGTTTGTTCACTCATTGTCCGTTCCCCTGTTTTTCGGTAAGGAGGGTCTTAATACGAGCAATTGTCTTACGAGTAAGCGCAACTTCGTGCGATTTACCCAATTGACCAGTTGCTTTCGCCATACGAAGACGGAATTGGTTAAGCTGTTGCTCATCAAGCAAAGCTGTCAACTCTTCTACCGACTTTTCACGTAGATCATTAGTTTTCATTACATTACCGTCCGAGTCACGATAGTGGTTTTAAACGGAAGTTTTGCAGCAGCAAGCGTAAACGCTTCGCGAGCAAGTTCTTCGTTAACACCATCAATTTCGTACAAGACTTTACCTGGTTTGATTTGGCAAACCCAGTATTCCACAGAACCTTTACCTTTACCCATACGAACTTCTAATGGTTTTTCAGTAATTGGTTTGTCTGGGAAAACACGGATAAAGATCTTACCACCACGTTTAATACGACGGCTGATTGTACGACGCGCTGCTTCAATTTGACGTGCTGTCATTTGACCACGTTCAACTGATTTAAGTGCAATAGTACCAAAAGATACTGAGCTACCGCGATGTGCTAGACCAGTGTTACGGCCTTTTTGCACTTTACGGAATTTAGTACGTTTAGGTTGTAACATGGATTATTCTCCTTTTTCAGCAGAACGATCATTGCGACGACCACGACGCTCTTGACCTTCACCACGACCACGGCCACGTTTAGCTGGACGTTCTTCAGCTGGAGCTGGGTTCATGACTTGTTTCATGCCGCCCAAGATCTCACCACGGAAGATCCATACTTTAACGCCGATCGTACCGTAAGTAGTCTCAGCACGCATAGTAGCATAGTCGATGTCAGCACGAAGAGTATGAAGAGGTACACGACCTTCACGATACCATTCAGTACGAGCAATCTCAGCACCACCTAGACGGCCTGAAACTTCTACTTTGATACCTTTAGCACCAGCACGCATAGAGTTTTGAACCGCACGCTTCATAGCACGACGGAACATTACACGTTTTTCTAATTGAGAAGCGATTGCTTCAGCAACTAAACGAGCGTCTAAATCTGGGCGATCGATTTCGTTGATACTTACTTGCGCAGGAACACCCATAATGGCTGTTAATTCGCGTTGTAATTTCTCAATGTCTTCGCCTTTTTTACCGATCACGATACCAGGACGTGCAGTGCTAATAGTTACTTTAGCTGCGCCTGTAGGGCGTTCGATAAGAATATTGCTTACCATCGCATTCTTAAGTTTTTTAGTTAAAAACTCACGAACTTGAAGATCTTTTAGCAAATATTCAGCATATTGTTTCGGATTCGCATACCAGTTAGCGTTATGACGTTTCACAACACCTAGGCGGATACCGATTGGATGAACCTTCTGACCCATATCAAACCCCTACCTTAACGGTAATGTGACAAGTACGCTTAGTAATACGATCTGCACGGCCTTTAGCACGTGGCAAAATACGTTTCAGGCTCATGCCTTCATCAACGTAGATCGTAGAAACTTTAAGGTCGTCTACATCTAAACTGTTATTGTGTTCAGCGTTTGCAATCGCAGATTCCAATGCTTTTTTAACTAAAACTGCAGCTTTTTTGTTGCTGAAGTTTAAGATATTCAAAGCATGCGCAACAGATTTGCCGCGAATTAGGTCTGCAACCAAACGTGCTTTTTGTGCCGAGATAGCGGCACCGCGTAATTTAGCAGTTACTTCCATCATAGCACCTATTAACGTTTAGACTTCTTGTCAACACCGTGACCACGATAGGTACGAGTTGGCGCGAATTCACCTAATTTATGACCAACCATATGCTCAGATACAATCACTGGAACATGGTTACGGCCATTGTGTACAGAAATTGTTAGACCAACAAAATCCGGTAAGATCATCGAACGACGCGACCAAGTTTTGATCGGCTTACGGTTATTAGCCGCGATAGCCGCTTCAACCTTAGCGAACAAGTGCGCATCGACGAATGGGCCTTTTTTCAGAGAACGAGGCATTGTCAGATTCCTTTACTTGTTACTTAACGCGACGGTCGCGAATGATCATCTTAGTCGTACGCTTGTTGGTACGTGTTTTGTACCCTTTAGCTTTTTGACCCCATGGACTTACAGGTTGAATACCTTTGTTACGTCCTTCACCACCACCATGTGGATGGTCTACTGGGTTCATCGCCATACCACGTACGGTAGGACGAACGCCACGCCAGCGTGATGCACCTGCTTTACCAAGTGAACGAAGGTTGCTTTCTGAGTTAGAAACTTCACCTAACACAGCACGGCATTCAACGTGTACTTTACGCATTTCGCCTGAACGAAGACGAATGATAGCGTAAGAACCGTCACGACCCAACAATTGAGCAGATGTACCAGCAGAACGTACTAATTGTGCGCCTTTACCGATTTTAAGCTCGATGTTGTGAAGAGTAGAACCGATAGGCATGTTGCGAAGTGGCAAGCAGTTACCTGGACGGATTGGAGCATCGTTACCAGACTGAACTTGATCACCAGCGCGAAGGCCTTTAGGTGCAATAATATAGCGACGTTCACCGTCAGCATATTTCAATAAAGCAATATGAGCTGTACGGTTTGGATCGTATTCAATACGCTCAACTACAGCTGGGATGCTGTCTTTGTTACGTTTGAAGTCTACGATACGGTAGTGCTGTTTATGACCACCACCAACGTGACGAGTTGTAATGTGACCGTTGTTATTACGACCGCCAGTACGTTTTTTAGCTTCAACCAACGGAGCATATGGCGCGCCTTTGTGAAGGTGGTTATGAACCACTTTCTCTACAAAGCGACGTCCTGGAGACGTTGGCTTACATTTTTGAATCGGCATAATTTTCGTCCTTATTCCGCTGCGTTTTCAGCGGTATCGCCCAAGTCAGCCATTTCAACATCTTGGCCAGCTTTCAGGGTGACGTATGCTTTTTTAACATCAGAACGACGTCCTAATGTTTTACCAAAGCGTTTAGTCTTACCTTTAGTGATCGTTGTGTTAACTTTAACAACTTGAACACCAAATAGTTGCTCAACGGCTTTTTTGATTTCAAGTTTGTTTGCATCTAGTGCAACTTTGAACACTTGAACACCAGCAGTTTCGCCTAAAACTTGTGCTTTTTCTGAGAATACAGGTCCTTGTAGGACTTGATAGATACGTTCGTTGTTCATCCGAGTTCTACCTCAATTTTCTTAGCAGCAGCAACAGACATAACAACTTTATCGAACGCGATCAAGCTAACAGGATCGATTGCAGCAGCATCAACCACATCAACGTGTGGAATGTTGCGAGCAGCAAGATACAAGTTCTCATCAACAGCATCTGTAACGATTAATGCACGAGGTGCATTCAAGTCGTTAAGTTTTGCAAGCAATTCTTTAGTTTTTGGAGCTGCAACAGCAATCTCTTCAACTAAAACAAGGCGATCTTGACGAACAAGCTCAGCCAGGATGCATTGCATAGCACCGCGATACATTTTACGGTTTACTTTTTGAGACCAGTCTTGTGGACGAGCAGCAAAAGTTTTACCACCGCCAACCCAGATTGGGCTACGAATAGAACCAGCACGAGCGCGGCCAGTACCTTTTTGACGGAAAGGTTTTTTACCACCGCCAGAAACGTCAGCACGTGATTTTTGCGCTTTAGAACCTTGACGACCACCAGCTAAGTAAGCTGTAACAACTTGGTGTACAAGAGCTTCGTTAAAATCACGACCAAACGCAACTTCAGATAACTCAACAGCAGAGCCGGAAACAGTATTTAAATTCACGTTATTTCCCCTCAGGCCTTGATAGTAGGACGAACAGTAACGTCGCCACCAGTAGCACCAGGAACCGCGCCTTTAACAACTAGAACTGAACGTTCTGCGTCGATAGCAACGATTTCAAGACCCTGTGTAGTTACACGTTCAGCACCTAAGTGACCAGGCATTTTTTTGCCTTTGAACACGCGACCAGGAGTCTGGTTTTGACCTGTAGAACCGATAACACGGTGAGATACAGAGTTACCATGTGTAGCGTCTTGAGTACGGAAGTTCCAACGCTTAACACCACCTTGAAAACCTTTACCTTTAGATGTACCAGTAACGTCAACGATTTGACCCACTGTGAACACATCTACACCGATAGTTCCGCCAACTTCACGACCTTCAAGATCAGCTTCTGTAGCGCGGAATTCTTGAACTAGACGACCAGCAGCAACACCAGCTTTCGCAAAGTGACCTTTCTGAGCATTAGTTACGCGAGATTCGCGACGTTCACCAGTAGTGATTTGAATCGCTTGATAACCATCAGTTTCAAGCGTTTTGATTTGTGTGATGCGGTTAGGATCAACCTCAATCACTGTTACAGGTACAGAAACACCAGCATCTGTAAAGATACGTGTCATACCGCACTTGCGACCGACTAAACCAATAGCCATGTGCATAAACCTCTAAAAAAGCGGCCTAATTAACTTAGAGCGTTAATTAACCGAAAGCCTTAACCCAAAGCGATCTGAACATCAACACCAGCTGCAAGATCCAACTTCATCAATGCATCAACAGTTTTATCTGTAGGTTGAACGATGTCGATCAAACGTTTGTAAGTGCGGATCTCGTATTGGTCACGCGCATCTTTGTTAACGTGTGGTGATGTTAAAACGTTAAAACGTTCGATACGTGTAGGCATCGGGATTGGACCACAAACTTGTGCGCCAGTACGTTTTGCTGTTTCTACGATTTCTTGAGCTGATTGATCAATAAGACGGTGATCAAAAGACTTAAGACGGATACGAATTCTCTGGTTAGACATACCAGTTAACTCCAAGCCAAATATATAAAGAATCACTCTTGACGCATCTCACCCCACTATTTTAAGGCAAGTGTCAAGAGCAGTGAAATATCACTAAGGTCACGATCGATGCCGCGACTGTCACGATGTTAACTACTTTATTCGTAGCTAACCCCCTTCATCAAAGGGTCGCCCATTATAGCTATTGTTTAATGCATAAGCAAATCTCTTTTGCTGTTTTTCTTATATTTTTCATTTTTTATGCAAGATCAATTGCTTAACTTTTAATCAATAGGCATTTTTTCTTAATACATACTCTATTGCTTGGTTTAGTATTTGATTTCCCTCAATAAATTTGTTTTTTGCGCTTTTCCGTAGATCATGTACTGGCTGTACATGTGTTCCTGAAAAAAATGCCACTTCTTCATCATTTTCCAAAAATAAATCGAGTACTTCTGGGGTAATTTCAGGATGAAATTGGAAGCCCAAAACATTTTGTCCGATTTGATACATTTGATTACGACATGCATCATTTTCCGCCAGTAATACCGCTCCTTTGGGAATTTCAAATGTTTCACTGTGCCACTGCATGACTTTAAACTCTTTCGGTAGTTTGAAACAGTCATGCGGTACGTTATCGACCTTACGGATGGTCGTCCACCCCAATTCTTGTTGTACATTTCGACTCACCGCCCCACCCAAGGCATTGGCAATCAATTGCCCACCTAAACAAAGCCCGATTGCGGGTTTACCGAGGGCTAAATAGCGTCGCAGCCAACGCTTTTCTATTTTTAACCATGGGAAATTTGCCTCATCATTTACGCTCATGGTTCCACCCATAATGATAAGTAAATCGACATCTTCAACATGCGGCAAAGCCTCGAGATCTAAGGCTTGATCGACAGGTAATGCAAAGAATTCTGTGGCCGTAATTTTGGCCTGATGCTGTTTTAAAAATTCATAACAACTGCCGAACCCTTCACCAGCAATATGCTGAAAATAATGTACTTTTAAATGCGACTTCATGCGCTAAACCTATTGTTGTTGCTCTGTTATCGGTTTTGCAAGAATGAAGCCAACTTTGCTTTTCACTTAATTTTCTATACAAAAGCATCGTAAATCCATGCGTTTTAGTCGTATTCTTTTGAACATTCATTATTATTTTGATCATTTCAGAGCGCCACGTGAAAAAGAATCCTCAAACCGAACTCATTCATGCACCAAGAAAGGCACCGCAATACATCAATAGTGTTCAACCTCCCCTGTTTCGTGCATCCACTATAATTTTCGAAAATACAGATGCGCTATTTAATCGCCATTGGACTGATGATTATGACTATAGCTATGGAACACATGGCACACCCACTACATTTACCCTAGGCGATCAGATTGCTCAGATTGAAGGTGGCTTGTATCACTTACTCGCACCAAGCGGTTTATCTGCAATTAATTTGGTCAATTCATGTTTTTTAAGTCAAGGGGATGAAGTGTGGGTCGCAGATAATATCTATGGCCCAAATATGGACCATTTACGCAATTTAGAAACCCGCTATAGCATCGTGGTCAAGGTTTATAACCCTATTGATGTCGATTCATTTAGCCCTTCAGCGCAAGCCAAGCTTATCTGGTTAGAAGCGGCGGGTTCTGTCACTTTAGAGTTTCCAGATTTAGTCGGCTTGGTCAAAAAAGCTCAAGCGCAGAACATTCTCACTGCACTGGACAATACGTGGGGCGCAGGACTTGCCTTTAATGCTTTTGATTTTAGTGCTGAGCACCTGGGTGTCGATATCAGTGTGCATGCCTTGACCAAATACCCAAGTGGCGGCGGGGATATTTTGATGGGTTCGGTAATTACACGAGATAAAAAGCTTCATCACAAACTGTTTCGTGCGCACGCCATTCAAGGCATTAGCATCTCTGGTGATGATGCCGCGCAAATACAACGCAGTCTGGCTTCTATACGCCTGCGCTATGAACACCAGTCACAAAGTGCTTTAACTTTATTAAATTGGCTAAAACAACAGCCAGCCTTTGTACAGGTTTTACATCCTGCTGATGAAGCTTCCGCAGGACATCAGTATTGGAAAGAAATTTGTACAGAACAACACAGTGCCGGTTTGGTCAGCGTGATATTTAATGAAAAATATAGTTTGCAAGATGTACGCCGCTTTTGCGATGCGCTGAAACTCTTTAAGCTCGGTTTTAGCTGGGGTGGCCCAGTCAGTTTAGTCATGCTATATAACTTAAAAGATATGCGTGTACTCGAACATTCACATATTCAAACCGGCTTACTGGTTCGCTTTTGTATAGGACTAGAACATCCTGCAGATTTAATACAAGATATAGAAAACGCACTACAACATTTAAATAAACAGCAACTCGAATAAATACAGGAACATCTATGGGTACACCAATTATTATTGGCAAAAAGACACAAGACACCACACAAGATGTGGTGCTTCATTCACAATTTGCAAACCGCCATGGTTTGATTGCTGGGGCCACAGGTACTGGTAAGACGGTGACGTTGAAGGTGTTGGCAGAAAGTTTTTCTCGGCTGGGTGTACCCGTATTTTTAGCCGATGCCAAAGGGGATGTTTCTAGCCTTGCCAAAGCAGGTGAAAGCAATCCTAAGTTTGACGAACGAATTAAAAGTTTAAATATCGAGAGCATTCCTTTTGCTGCCTCCCCTGTGGTGTTTTGGGATTTGTTTGGTGAACAAGGTCATCCCATTCGCACTACCATTTCTGAAATTGGCCCACTGCTCCTTGCCCGAATCCTCAACTTAAATGACACACAAGAAGGTGTGTTATCTGCGGTCTTTCGTATTGCTGATGATCAGGGCTTATTGCTCATCGACTTTAAAGACTTAAAAGCCATGATCAGCTACGTCAGTGAACATGCAGCAGAATTTAAAAATGAATATGGCAATTTATCACCTGCAAGCTTAGGTGCAATTCAACGTAATTTGCTCGCATTGGCCGATCAAGGTGGTGACAAGTTTTTTGGTGAGCCTGCGCTCAATATCATGGATTTCATTCAAACGGATGCACAAGGTCGTGGCAACATCAACCTGCTCGCCGCCGACAAGTTAATGAATACCCCTAAGCTCTATGCGACTTTTTTACTTTGGATGCTGTCAGAACTGTTTGAACAATTGCCCGAAGTTGGAGATATGGATAAACCCAAACTGGTGTTCTTCTTTGATGAAGCGCATTTATTGTTTGATAATGCCAGCCCTGCTTTACAAGAAAAGATTGAACAAGTGGTTCGTCTGATTCGCTCTAAAGGGGTCGGCATTTACTTTGTAACGCAAAATCCACTTGACCTACCTGAGAGTGTTTTAGGACAACTGGGTAACCGTGTTCAACATGCGCTACGTGCATTTACCCCCAAAGATCAGAAAGCTGTTAAGACGGCAGCAGATACTTTCCGAGCCAATCCTGCGTTTAAAGTCGATCAAGTGATTACGGAACTGGCTGTAGGTGAAGCACTGATCAGCTGTCTAGATGAACAAGGCACACCTCAAATTGTTGAACGTGCTTGGGTGATGCCACCCTACTCTTCATTTAGCCCAATTGCTGTAGAAGAACGCAAAGCTCTGATGGCAAATAGCGTTGTCGCAGGTGTGTATGACACCGAAGCAGATCGTGAAAGTGCCTATGAACTTTTACAAAATAAAGTGGCGGAGCGCCAACAACAAGCCGTCCAAGCGGAACAAGATAAAATAGAAGCCAAAGAACAAGAAGCGTTGGCCAAACAACAAGCCAAAGAAGCAGATGCACTCGCTAAACAGCAAGCGCGTGAACAAGAACGCCTTGCACGCGAACAACAAAAAGACGCTGAGCGCTCAGCCAAACAACGTGAAAAACTGATTCAAGACACTGTAGGAACTTTTGCAAAAAGTGCAGCACGCAGCTTGGGTGGGTCGACAGGTCAGAAAATTATCCGTGGCCTCTTAGGTTCTATTTTCGGCAAGAAATAATCTAAAAGCCCAATTAAAAAGTACAAATTTATGGAATCTTTTTATATTCCATAATTTTTTTATGGTTTTTACTAAAACATGTATTGCGCGGATGTATTTAAAAATGTATTTTAAATACATCTTATAAATAACAGCCATGAGAGATCAGCTATGACTCCGCAGCAAATTGACCTAGTAAAAGCAACTGTTCCTGTTCTACGTGAAAATGGTGTCGCGCTGACTGGTTACTTCTATAATCGTATGTTGGGCAATAACCCTGACCTCAAAGAAACCTTTAACATGGGACATCAGCGCAGCGGTGCTCAGGCACAAGCCTTGGCGGGTGCTGTATTGGCTTATGCTGAAAATATTGAGGACCCATCTGTACTTTTACCAGTTGTAGAATTAATTGCGCATAAACATGTGAGTCTTAACATTCAAGCGCCAGACTATAATATTGTCGGCGAAAATTTGCTGCACTCGATCAGTGAAGTATTAAGCATTTCAATGGAAGATCCACTGATTGCAGCTTGGGCAGCAGCATATGGACAATTGGCAGACTTGTTTATCAGCACTGAAAAAGCGATTTATGAGCAACATCAGCAAACTAAAGGCAGTTGGTTAGGTTGGCGTAATTTCAAAATCGCGAAAAAAGTGGCTGAAAGTGATGAAATCACCTCATTCTACCTTGAGCCTTCTGATGGTGGTGATTTACCAAAATATGAAGCAGGTCAGTACATCTCTGTACGTGTATTGGTCGATGAGCTGGGTCTAAAACAACCACGTCAATATACACTGTCTACCAGCCCACAAGACAACTACTTACGTATCTCTGTAAAACGTGAAGATCAGAAAGGTGACTTGGTTCCAGGTTGGGTATCAAATACACTGCATGGCTTGGAGATCGGTTCAGAAATCGAAGTGTCTGCACCAACAGGTAATTTCTTCCTGATTGATTCACAAAAACGCAATGTCTTTATCAGTGGTGGTGTAGGTCTAACACCAATGATTGCGATGCTGAATCAGTTGGTGACTTTAGACATGCCACAACCTGTAACCTTTATCCATGCCTGCCGTAGCAAACAAGTGCATGCAATGCATAAACACATTCAGGATTTGGAAGCAAAATACCCACGTCTTAGCACCTTTACAGCGTATGAGTTCCCTCATGCTAATGATAAGTTAGGTGAAGATTATGATGCTGCTGGTCGTCTAGACTTAGGCAGCATGGATACTGCACTGTTACCGATCAATGCGGATTATTACCTTTGCGGTCCAATGCCATTTATGGCTGAACAACAGAAAGCTTTAATTGCTCGTGGTATTCCTGCTAGCAATATTCACAGCGAAGCTTTCGGCACTGGTGGTGTAAAACACTAACTAAGCTATTCACCTGAAATACAAAGGGTTAGTTTAGTTATGCTAGACTAGCCCTTATTTATTTCTCTCAGACTCACAGTATTATCATGCAACTCAATAAATTCACCGATTATGCATTACGCATTTTGCTCTATATCGCACGTCCTCGTGATGTGCCTTATAACATTGCTGAAATTGCAGAAGACCTGCACGTTTCGCGTAATCACTTGGTGAAAATTGTGCATTTTATGGCAAAGCAAAACTGGTTAATCACCAGCCGCGGCAAAGGTGGCGGCATTCGCCTAAACCCTGAAGCACTTGACGCTCAGCTCGGTCAAATCGTACGGATTTTGCAAGGCAATCACCAGATTGTAGAATGCAATGACCCACCTTGCGTACTGCGCAGTCAATGTGGTTTAAAAAGCATTTTAGACCAAGCTTTAGAACAGTTTTATCAAAGTCTCGATCAGTACAAACTTGCCGATGTTTTACAACCAAGCAGCGCATCTAAATTTACAACACAATCTCCAATTCAAATGATCAATCTCTAATTTCACTTTGCCTGCGACAAAATTCGCTTGCCTGCCCGACTTCCTTTATAATGCGTGTTGTTAAATCAGTTATTGAAGTTGGGTTATGCATCAGCACAGAGGAAAATCACGAAACAGTAAGGCGGCCAATGCGCCGAAGCAAAAGATTACTTATGAGAAAAAAGTAGACTCTGCGATTACTGAATATGCTGTGCGCTCGCTCAACTGGCTACGCAAAGCTGAGTTCTTAATGAGTGCGCCTAAACTCAACCTCTGCGTTGAAGATACCGGCTATGAAATTGCCTTTGCTGGCCGCTCAAATGCGGGTAAGTCGAGTGCCATTAATGCGCTCACCAACCAAAAGCAATTGGCTCGTGCGTCGAAAAAACCGGGTCGTACCCAAATGATCAACTTTTTCAGTCTAGGAAATCCTGATCAACGTTTGGTCGACTTACCGGGTTATGGCTATGCCGCTGTACCTGAAGCGATGAAAATCGTGTGGCAAAAAGAGTTAGAAAACTATCTGATACACCGTGAAAGTTTACAAGGTCTTGTGCTGTTGATGGATATCCGTCATCCACTACAACATTTTGACGTCATGATGTTGGAATGGGCACATTCACGTAAATTGTTCGTGCATGTACTGCTCACCAAATCAGATAAATTAAACCGTGGCCCAGCCTCTAAAGCACTACAAGAAGTGAAAGCGGCATTGAAAAAAATGAAACTTAACTTCTCTATCCAATTGTTCTCATCATTGAATAAACAAGGTTTAGAAGAGTTAGCGAGTGTCATGGCGGGTCGTCTAAACTTCACTCTAGAGCAATCCACAGAGTTTGATCTCGACAGCATACCTGAAGCATCGGAAGATGATATTGAAATCGATGCAGATGCGGAAGCATTCGATGACGTCGACACTACATCTGAAGATTTACCCCAAGCTGAAGACAAAAAATCAGACCACTAATCCATTATTTTTAAAGTCAGCGCAAGGATGATTGTCTGACAAAAAGTATCATCTGAAGATAATGAAATGTCCTGTATTGCTAATCACAATGCAGGATTTTTTTTGGATACTGAATACATCAGATGTGTACTCGATCACATAAAAACAAGGATAGGTCATGAAATTACTCTCCCGCTTGAAAAACACAAAACTTGGATCATCAATCGAATATAAAATTAAACCACGTAAAGTGAAATTTGAGTGGCAAGATACCCAAGTTGACTGGGTGCCCAATCAACCTTTTGTCAGCTATTTTATTAATGAAATTAACATGATCTTACCGGCTGGTGAGTTTTGGTTTTGCCGTCTGTATAACAAAGTATTGCCACAAATTAGAGATGAAAAACTAGCCGAGGACGTTAAAGCATTTATCCGCCAAGAAGCTATGCATGCTCAGGCGCATAACTCTGCCAATAAAGAATATCTGTCTCAGCGCAATATCAGTATTCAACGCAACCTTGAAATCATGGATTTTCTCTTTGGCAAACTGCTTGCAGACCAACCTTTAGGGCTCAACGTACCCAAAGCTTTAGATCATCAATGGAATCTCTTTCGTTTAGGGGTGATTGCAACGGTTGAACACATGACCTGTGTACTAGGCAAATATGCTTTATATAATAAAGAGTGGGAACGCCTCGGTGCCGATCCGAATATGCTCGATCTAGTAAAATGGCATGGTGCAGAAGAAATAGAGCATCGTACCGTGGCCTTTGATTTGTATCGTCATCTCGGTGGGGGCTATATTTCTCGCTATTATCAAAGTGTGATCGTAATTGCAGCCGTACTTGGTCTATGGGTCGATGGTGCAGCACATATCATGCAGCAAGACTCGCGCTATGCATCGATTAAACCTGCCGTATATAAACCGTGGATTTGGCGTGAATGGGCGCGTATCGCGCAAAAAGATAATCGATTATTGCCACATCCACTTTGGTTAGTGTCGCAGCAATTGGGGTATTTAATGCCTTGGTACGATCCTGTGCATGAAGCAAAAACGGAAGATGCGATTGCATACCTCGACAACTCTCCTGCTGCAAAACGTGCCGCACTGAAAGTCGCTTAAACACCACTTTAAAATCTGTATTAAGCAGGGTTCGCCCTGCTTTTTTTGTGCTCACATCCATTACGCTCCGTTTTTTATTGAGCAATCAACACACTCAAGATGGAAAAGGTCATAAGTTCGAGGTTTAAAGTACAGTTATTCCGAGTTCCCTATTCTCTTTAAAATGTATTTATACTCAGTCTCATCCTAAAATAAAAATAAGCCATTCAGGAGCATCTCCATGCACGCTCACATCTCCGTCATTACACTGGCCGTGAAAGATTTACATGCTGCATTCGCGTTTTATCAGGAGGGTTTAGGTCTAAATAGCGCAGGGATTATTGGGACTGAGTTTGAACATAGCGCTGTGGCATTTTTTGATTTACAACACGGTTTAAAGCTCGCACTCTGGCCACAAGATAGCCTTAGTCATGACACCAGAATTAGTGCATCAGCGTTTTGTCCAACTTAAATGTCTCTGGGACATAACGTTAACAGTCCCGCAGCCGTCGATCAAAGCATGCAACAAGCCCAACGCGCTGGTGCAAAAACAATTAAGCCCGCACAGCCCACGTTTTACGGTGGTTAAGCAGGCTATTTTCAAGACTTAGATGGGCATCTGTGGGAGATCGTCTACAACCCACATTTTAGCTCTTTATCTGCTTAATTCGACAACATTGGTTCATCGACATCTCGCGTATGACGATCAACCACTACACTAATCATCATATCGCCCTGTACGTTCACCACAGTCCGTACCGTATCTAAGAGTCGATCTATCGGCAGTAAAATCGCAATCGCTTCTGCAGGGAGTCCGACTGATTGTAAAACCATAATCATTGTCACCATTCCAGCGCTTGGAATGCCCGGTGCGCCGAGTGACGCAATCATGGCGGTTGCACAGACAATTAACTGCTGACCCAAGGTTAAATCTAAGCCCATCAAGTTGGCAATAAATAACGCAGCAGCAGCTTCATACAACGCTGTACCATCCATATTTAACTGTGTGCCCAATGGAATCACAAAACCTGCCGTTTGAGGACGGACGCCTAAATTTTCCTGCGCACATTTCATCGACAGTGGCATCGTTGCTGAACTTGAACTGGTTGCAAAAGCAGTGATTAAGGCAGCTCGTGTTCCTCTAAAAAATGTCAGTGGACTCATTTTCCCAAAAATCCATAGCAACAGAGGCAACACCACTGCCCCATGGAAAATCGTCGTCCCAGTGACCACTGCAGCAAACTCCGCGAGGCGACTCAACACCGAAATATCTTCTGTAGCAATCAATTTAGCCAATAATGCAAAAATACCAATCGGTGCAAGCTTCATCACCCAACCGATGATCATCATCATGATGTCAAAAAATTGCTGACTGAGCTTTCTCACGCTTCGGAACTTTTCACCGCCTTTAACCAAGGCCACACCGAGAAATAGTGAAAACACCACGACAGCGAGTACATTGCCATCACTAAAGGCTTTAAACGGATTGATCAGTGTATTTTGAATAAAATTGGTAAAGAATGAACCTGCTGTGAGGGTGTCAGGGCTCTGATGCTGTTGCATTGCATCTTGGAACATGACGATGTCCACGCCCTGCCCAACTTTAAAAATATGCGCACATGCTAGACCCAAGATCAGTGCCAAAGTCGTGGTGGTGACACAGCACGCTAAGGTAATTTTCCACGTACGACTCAGCTGACCACCCGCTTGTAAATTCGATACCCCCACCACAATCGAACTAAAGATCAGCGGAACCAAGATCATTTTCAGCAAGCCAATAAAAATACTACTGGCAATCCCCAGGCCATACAGGCTGGCGGATAAAAACTGCGTCTCTGGAAACTGAATTAATAAAAAGCCAAATGCCACACCCAATATTGCGGCAATTAAAATCTGCGTATTTAAGCTCATTGTGCCTTGCATTTATCATCCTTTATTCAGGCACTATGCCATGCGCCCCACTGGGAATCGAGGAATTTTTTGTCACATATACTGCTACAATTCTGCAAAGCATGTATTCAACCCAATTCAATTTGTACTGCACCCCAATTAGATAACTCGAATCCGTGAGTAGATTCATACTAAAAATTGACGGCATAAAAAAACCGAATCAGGAGATTCGGTTTTTTCAATATTCAGCTTTTACGACTTAACACATAGTGCTCAAAGCTTATTGGGTTTCAATTTCGCGTAAACGAATCAAGCCTTCTTGTGTCGTACTACAGACCAACTCACCGTTTTGCCACATGCGACCGAAATTTAGACCACGTGAACTGGCACTGACTGTGGCATCCATGTCATAAAGCATCCACTCATCCACACGGAATGGCTTATGGAAATACATGGCATGATCAATACTCGCACACTGCAAACTTGGTGATAAATAACTTAAACCATGTGGGCGTAGTGCAGTCGTCATCAATGTAAAATCTGAATAGAATGCTGCAATGGCCTGATGTAAAGAGATGTCATCAACGTCAGCAGCAATTTTGTCATGGGTACGAATATAGTGTGCATACGATGGCGCAGCAGGCTGCGGTTGGTACGGGTTTTGCGGATCAATCGGGCGAATTTCCACATGGCGGTCGCGCATAAACGATGCACGGACGTTTTCAGGGATAAACTCCACCATCATTCGTTTTAGCTCAGCTTCAGATTTTAAATCTTCCACGGCTGGATATTCTGGCTCTGCAACTTGATAGTTCAACCCGTCTTCTTGCTCTGCAAATGACACCATACACATAAAAATCGTTTTACCATGTTGAATCGCACGCACCTGACGACTCACAAAACTGCGTCCATCGCGAATACGATCCACTTCATAAATGATCGGTGCATTGATATCACCGCCGAATAAGAAATAGGCATGTAAGGAATGAGCAGGTCGATCTGTCGTATAAGATGCCGCACGTAGCGCCTGACCTAAAACCTGTCCACCAAAGACACGTTTCCCGACCAAATTTCGGCTTTGCCCACGAAAAATATTTTCTTCTAATTTTTCAAGGCTGAGTAAATCAACCAACTCTTGTGTTAAGGCATTCATAACAAACCTATCTATCATTCGGGATTAAGCTAACGCAGGCAACATCAACAGATGTTTAAATATATTTTCCATTTTGCCATAAATCCAGACTAAAACCCTAAAGATTCGCTGACTGATCTGTCACCTTGCTGATGCAATATAACTGCTAAAAATACGTTTTTTAACGATAATATCTTACAATATCTATGCAATTTGTCAGAAAATGACATACAGTTTTTAAGTACAATTACGCAGAATAGATTCCCCTCAGAATCTCTGTGGTTTGGTCATGAAAAGTAGGAGTTTGTATGTCCAAGAGCGGCTTTGGTCAGATGTATCGAAAGCTTTCGAGTAAACTGCTTGACCTTGTGGTAACACCGCATGTTTTAGGTGAAGTCCCTGTAGAACCTGTAGTGACTGAAACCGATACAGATACCGGCGTACAGACAACGAAAATTACCTGCTACGTTCTGCAAAATCATTCACGGAGTAATGCTTTAATTGTCGATGGTGAAACCCGTCGTTTAAAGCTACACCCTGCACTCGACCCAATGACTGTGGGTACGCAAACAGAAAAAGCCTCTGTGGTGTTTTTACAACATCATGATGAAGACAACTTACTCAATCCACCGCCACATGCCTTTCCACCTCGTTTATTGCGTTTAATTGAGGTTTTGGAAAAAAATCCTGATGCGGATGTTGAGCTCGTTCCTGTAACCGTGCTGTGGGGTCGTGAACCCGATAAAGAAGATTCTTGGTTTAAATTATTATTTACCGATACATGGTCTACACCAAGCAAAGTGAAGCAGTTGGTGAATATTGGTTTGCACGGTCGTCAATCGTACCTCGAATTCCATGAGCCACAGTCTTTGCGTCGTTTGGTTGAATATGCCAAAACTACACATCCAAACTTGTCACCTGCGACTTATATTGTCAGCACACTGAATGATTATTTAGATGCGCAGCGTGAAGTGGTTTTGGGTCCGGATTTATCCGACCGTCGTAATGTGATGCACGGACTGATCAAATCTACGGATGTGCAAGATGCGATTCGTCGTGAAAGCATTCGCAGTAAAATCAGTATGGTTGAAGCTGAACGTCGTGCGATTGGTTATTTAAATGAAATCGTTTCTGACTATTCTGCATCAACAGTACGTTTTGCTGACTTAGCCCTGACTCGTCTGTGGACACAGCTTTATGATGGCGTCGAAGTGCATAACTTCAGTACCGTTCGTGAACTAGCCAAAGACTACGAGATCATTTACACCCCATGTCATCGTAGCCATATCGACTATTTATTATTGTCATATGTGATCTATAAACGTGGCTTAATGGTGCCGTACATTGCTGCGGGCGATAACTTAAACATGCCATTTGTCGGGCAAATTTTACGTGGCGGCGGTGCGTTCTTTATTCGCCGTTCATTCCGTGGCAATGGTCTCTACACCACCGTATTTAAAGAATACCTCTACAGTATTTTGGCGCGTAATACACCGCTTGAATACTTCATCGAAGGTGGGCGTTCACGTACTGGTCGTTTATTACCACCGAAGACCGGCATGCTCGCCATGACTGTCCATGGTCATTTACGTAATCCAGCCAAACCGATCGTGTTCTTACCGACCTATATCGGCTATGAGCGTTTAATGGAAGGTGCGACCTACGTTGGTGAAATGAATGGTAAGCCAAAAGAAGGCGAATCAATCATCGGGATTATGAAAACTCTGCGTAAGATCGAACGTATTTTCGGTAAAGTTCATTTGAACTTTGGTGAGCCGGTTTTCCTTGATGATATGTTGAAACAGCATAATGCAAGCAACATCAAAATCGAGAAAAATGACGACCCAATTCCGCCAGAAGTTTCGGATGCCATTAACAGTTCTGCACACGTGATTTTAGAAAATATTAACCGTGCAGCAGTGGTGAACCCGGTTTCATTGCTTTCACTGATTTTATTGGCAACATCTAAACATACTTTAGATGAAGAGATTTGCATTAAGCAGTTAGATACCTATCGCGATCTTTTAACTGCCTTACCTTACGATGAGCGCATGCAAGTGACACCGCTGTCAGGTAAAGAAATCATTGCTTATGGTTTAAAACTCAAGCTGATTAAACGTGTTCATCATGTCCTTGGCGATATTATTGCCATTGCTGATAATCAAGCGGTGCTGTTAACCTACTTCCGCAACAACATCCTGCACGCATTTATTTTGCCATCACTCATTGCCGCTTTGGTTGAACATAATGGTTCTATTCGCCGTGGTGATTTAATTAATGTCATTCGTACACTGTATCCGTTCTTAAAAGCTGAGTTGTTCCTTAAATGGAATGATGAAGAACTTAAAGATCAGATCTGTGCGTATGCAGAAGTACTGATCAAAGCCAAGCTAATTTCTGAAGATGCAGAAAGCAACCTGATCTCCCCTGCGCCTAACTCAGAGCAGCACAATCAGTTAGTGGTCTTAGCTGCACCCGTGATGCAAAGTCTTGAGCGTTACTACATGACTTTGGCCTTAATCACACAACGTGGTTCAGGCAATATCTCGACGCGTCAGGTTGAAGAACTCAGTCACTTGGTTGGTCAACGTCTATCTGTGCTGTATGAATTTAACTCGCCAGAGTTCTTTGATAAGGCCTTATTCCAAAGCTTTATTAAAGTCTTAACCCAACAAGGTTATATCAGTAACAATGAAAACAACGCCATTGTGTTTGATGAAAATTTCCAAAATGTTGCGCAATATGCCAACCTCGTTTTGGATGATGTGACACTCCAAATGTTGCAACACATTACGACCTTTAGTGATGAAGAGTTAAAAGAAGCACTAGATAAAGTAGCTGCGGAACAAGCCAAAAAACGCTTGAAACGTAAGAAGAAATAAACCGTTCTGATTTTTTTCGCCATAAAAGCGGAAGAATATGAGCAAAATCAGGGACAAGTTGTAAAAGGCTTGTCTCTGTTTTTTGGACTATACAAAAGTATTTAATATTTTCTTTTTTTAAATTAAGGTATGTACATGCCAAAATTTTGGAGTTCCATTGGCTAGCGGTTTATTGCCTTTAAATTCATCGATATAAATAATATCAAAGTCCGCATCAAACAATTGTTTAAGTTCTTCCTGTTCAAAACCTATAAACTTTTCAGAAAAATTATTTACCCAATCATCATCTTTTCCTAACAGTTGTATGAGTAAAATGCCTTGCTAACTTAAGAATTCCTGTATTTTCTTTAAAAACACTTTCAAGCGAATCCGTAGAACAAAAAAATAAACTGAATAAAGCAATAATTAAACTAGCTTTAGGAAAGCTATAGTCTTCAAAGGCCTGATTAGAAAATAAAAAATTCTTATTGTCTTTAAATTTACTTAGACAGATATTTTTAGCGTCAACAGATGGATCAAATGCATATACTTTAAAATTATGACGGAGTAGAAATGATGATTCATTTCCTGCACCACAACCACAATCAATCGCGATCTTTGGTAAATTCTCAAAATAACTCAAAGCTTTTTCCAAAATCGGTCTATGGGGTAAATTCTGAGTAAGTTCAGCAAATGATTTTGTCATTATTTAAATTTTATCCTTTGAGATCCATTCGAAAATTTGAACAATACATGTTGTAAAAGACCTATCTTATTCATTTATAGAATTTCTTTTAATACTCACAAAGCTGCACTGAATTTTATACGTCACGACAATTTTACACTGCACATCACAATCAATCGTGCGCTAACTTAAAACCACTCTTCGTCATCCGCGTTGCATAAAGCTTTTTACCTGTTTCTACTTCACTCCCTAAAACCAATTCGGGTAAATGCATAGCTCTTTGCAAATCCAAGATTCGCTCATGTAAAGGTTGAGGTTGGTTATTAGTACAAATATATGATTTTTCAGGATGTTCCACGTGAAGTAGATGACACAGAAATTTTGCCAAATCATCGATATGTATTCGATTTGACCAATGAATATTGGGATAGCAACGAGTCGTTTCTGCCAGTTTCTGTATTCGCGCTATCGATGTACCATAAATTCCAGATGGACGTACGATCATGCATTCGTTAGGAAATACTTGTGTGTAGCGATGCTCCATTTCCAGTAACAACATGCCCCGCTCATCGATCGGTTGTGGCACAGTGTCGTCATCAATCCACTCCCCTTCATGTTCACCATAGACACGTGTGGACGACACCACGATTAAACTTTGTATTGGATGATGTACTAATGCTTGAACAATTGGCTGTACAGAATCGACATAAGTGTGTCGGTAAGCATCCACAGCATTGAATTGAGCATGGCGTGCAGGAGCCAAAAGAACATAGACAGCATCAATCGGTTCAACCTGCGACAAATCCAGTTGATGAATATCTTGGATTAAATGTTCTGCAAAATCATCCTCTTTCGCACTACGACTCACTGTGGTAATTTGGTGACCTTGCTGAAATAATTGTTTAGCAACACGTTGCGATGTTTTACCATAACCGATAAATAGAATATGCATCAAACGACCTATTCTCAGAACTGATCCATTTAGATCATATAAACCGAAGTTGAGGGGACATGGCTGCCGTCCATCAATTGCAAGGGGTTGGCAATGCCGCCGCTGCTTTACTTGAAAAACTAAATATTTTCACGACAGATGATCTTTTGTTTCATCTGCCACGCGACTATGAAGATCGTAGCACGATCATCCCCATGAACCAATTAACCGTGGGCCGCAGTTATTTACTAGAAGGCACGGTCAAAAATATCGACTTCCCACCCGGTAAGCGTAAATCGATGGCCGCCCTACTAGATGACGACTTTGGCAAAGTTACTTTACGTTTTTACCATATCTACAAAGGCATTACTGATCGGGTAAAACCGGGAAATCGTTTACGGATTTTTGGTGAAGTCCGTGTTGGTGCTCGTGGCTTAGAAATGTATCATCCTGAACTACAGGTGATTACTGAACACACACCTTTACCACAAACCCAACTCACTGCGATTTACCCTGCAACCGAAGGCTTAACGCAGCCCAAACTGCGTGAATATGTCAAACAAGCACTACAGTTATATAGTGATGACTTACCTGAATTATTGCCGGAAAAATTCACCAATGGCTATGCACTAAAACAGGCTTTGGACTATATTCATCACCCCCCTGTCGATGCCAATATGTTGCAACTGAGCCAAGGTTCTCATCCTGCACAGCAACGTTTAATTTTCGAAGAATTGGTTGCCCATCAGGTCAGTTTGCTCAGCCGCCGTGCTTATATTCAACAAATCGAAGCACCGTCTTTCTCTGCAAGTAAGAACTTCACCAAACAACTTTTAAGTAGGCTGTCATTTGAAATGACCGGCGCACAAAAACGCGTATCCAAAGAAATTGCGGTCGATCTGAAAAAGAACAAACCTATGCTGCGACTCGTACAAGGTGATGTGGGTGCAGGTAAAACCCTAGTCGCAGGCGTGGCTGCCTGTCATGCGCTCGAGGAAGGTTGGCAAGTGGCCATGATGGCGCCAACAGAAATTTTGGCAGAACAACACTATCTAAATTTCAAAAAATGGTTTGAGCCTATGGGACTGACCGTGTCTTGGCTTTCAGGCAAGCAAAAAGGTAAAGCTCGAGCTGCAGCAGAACAAAGTATTCAAGATGGTTCAGCCCATTTAGTGGTCGGCACGCATGCTTTATTTCAAGACAATGTTCAATTTGCCAAATTGGGTTTAGTAATTATTGACGAGCAGCACCGTTTTGGTGTTGATCAGCGTTTAGCACTTCGAAACAAAGGTCTCAATGGCATGACACCGCATCAACTGGTGATGACAGCAACCCCTATTCCTCGTACCTTGGCGATGTCGGCTTATGGCGACTTAGACACCTCTGTCATTGATGAACTACCACCCGGTCGTACACCGATTCAAACAGTCACCATTCCACTTGACCGTCGTGAAGAAGTACTACATCGGATTGCCAGCAATTGTGCTGAAGGTAAACAAGCCTATTGGGTCTGTACCTTAGTGGAACAATCCGAAACCTTAGATGCTCAGGCCGCTGAAGCGACTTTTAATGAAATTAAAGAACGCTTTCCAGACCTCAATATTGGTCTGGTTCATGGCAAAATGAAGGCCGATGAAAAGCAAGCAGTGATGCAGCAATTTAAAAATAATGAATTGCAATTACTGATTGCAACCACAGTGATTGAAGTCGGTGTTGACGTCCCAAATGCCTCGATCATGGTGATTGAAAATGCAGAACGCCTAGGGCTTTCACAACTACATCAGCTACGTGGTCGTGTAGGGCGTGGTGCCAAAGCCAGTTTCTGTGCCTTGCTGTATAAAAATCCCTTGTCGCAAAATGGGCAAGAGCGTTTACACATTATGCGCGAGACCAATGACGGCTTTATTATTGCTGAAAAAGATTTGGAAATTCGCGGCCCCGGTGAGCTCCTCGGCACTAAACAAACGGGCGATATGGGCTTTCGTGTAGCAAAATTAGAGCGAGATGACCATTTACTCAATCAGGCTCACTATGTGGCTCAACAAGTCCTGAATGACTATCCTGCACAGGCTCAAGCGCTTTTAAAACGATGGCTGCCGGAAGCTCCTCGATACGCCTATGTATAATAATTATTAGGATGACAGATCGATCATCCTAATTATACAGATTGGCTTGAACCAATAAGCTTGTCGAACAGGTTGCTGTGGTGTTGTGATTGCACTTCACCACGAACTGTGCAAAATACTCAAAAAAGAATGATTAGAATAAAAACATGCTCCAATCTATCCAACACTTCATCCAAAAAGGAATACAGAGCGTTTCCCCTTGCCTGCTCTGCGGTATCGATCGACAACAACATCATTCGCTTTGTGCCGACTGCTGGGCACAACTGCCTTGGTTTAAACAAGCGGTTGATCGCCATGAACACAGCATCTCTTGTGCCTTTTACTATGATTTCCCTATAGATCGCATCATTCAAAGCTATAAGTATGAGCAACAATTGCACTATCAAAATTTACTGGCACAGAGCCTTTTAAGCTTGCGCTTAGCTAGGGTTCAAGCCATCGTCCCCATGCCTATTTCAGTAGAACGCCTTAAAGACCGTGGGTATAACCAAATGCTGCTCGTTGCACAGATGATGGCAAAGAAATTGCGCATCCCTGTTTGGCAACCGGTGATTCGTCAAGCACAGCACGCTCAAAAAGGTTTAAGTCGGCTAGAACGCCTAGAAAATATCGAACAACAATTTATTATCAACCCAACCGAAAAACGCCGTTTCCGTAAAGTCCTCATCATTGATGATGTGGTGACCACGGGGAGTTCAATCCATGCATTAAGTACGCTGTTACATCAGCTACATTGCACGCAGGTATATGCCGCATGCATTGCTGCGGCACAGCCTTAGTTTCAAACATCAACCACTATAAAGAAACTGAGCAAGCTAAGCGGTTTAGCTTACAGCAAGAGATTGTGCCTGCTGCTTCACCCAAGGAATCACCACCTCACGTGTTAACGGTGCGAGTTTTGTTTGTGTATCATCCAAGCTGACCCATTGCATTGCTGCAATTTCTGCATCAATTTTCGGTTCACCTTGCAACTGGACCAGATAGACATAACTCACAAGTATATGATTGGCTTCGTTCGCAGCGGCCGTTTCAAAACGACCAATGAATTGTTCAATCTGCGCAGCGCAGCCAATTTCTTCCTGAATTTCACGCAGCATGGTGATTTCAGGGGCTTCATTGGGTTCTAACTTGCCACCCACTTGCATAAAGAATGCCGTGTGTTTTTTACGAACCACTAAAAGTTCATGCTGTTCATTTAGAATAATTGCTGCGGCTACAGTAATAGTTTTCATCAATCTTGTTCCAAATCCGCGATAAAGGCTGTACGTTCAACCATGCCCCATTTCGGCTCTGGCGCAGTGAAATGTTGAAACTGCTCAACAATCGTTTCAATATTATCTTCTGCAATTAAGCCTTCGATAAAACGTGGATGGGTAAAGCCTTTTTCTGCGGTAGTTTTCAGAAAATTCAATAAATCGTCATAAAAACCATCTACATTGAGAAAGGCACATGGCTTTAAATGAATGCCCAATTGAGCCCACGTCCACTGCTCAAAAATTTCCTCTAAAGTCCCTGCTCCACCTGGAATCGCCACAAAACCATCCGAGAGTTCAGACATTTTGGTTTTACGTTGTTGCATATTTTCTACCACATGCAATTCGGTTAAATCTAGATGTGCCAATTCTTTATCGACCAAGACTTTTGGAATCACCCCAATGACTTGCCCGCCTGCACGCAAAGCACTATCTGCCACAACCCCCATCAAACCTGAACGACCACCACCATAGACCAGTGTGATGCCTTGTGCCGCCAAATGACGACCGACTTTTTCAGCCACCTGTAAATAGGCTGGATTGTTACCAAGGGCGGAACCACAGAAAATTGCGATAGATTTCATTTATAATCACCATCAGATCAGGAACGCTATGCTGGAAAAATCAACTTTAAACAGATTTTTTCATAAAATAAGCATTAGAACAGTGTTTTTCAGCAAATCCTTGTCTAAAATACACCCATTCATTTTTAACTTACTGCGCAAGGGGAAAAGACAACATGCTTGAAGCCTTTTACGCCACAGAGCGCGGTAGCCTGGAAGATGTCACCATAAATGGTGACTTCGATTTACATCAGGATTTAGTCTGGCTCGATCTCATTGCCCCGTCTCAGGAAGAGCAGCAATGGATTATGGATGCCTATGATCAAAATTTACCTACATTAAAATCATTAGAAGATATTTCGTCGAGTGCACGATTCTACCGTGATGACGACGGTATTTTGCACATCAGCACCTATTTTTTAACGAAAAATAAAAATTTTCAGGTCGATGGCGAACCCGAAGAAAATGCCAGCACCTTAGCTACCGTACAAACGGTTGCCTTTATTTTGCATAAAGAACGCTTATTCACTTTACGGGGTGAAAAGCTGGTGGCTTTCCGTGCCTTTCGTGCCCGCGCGCGTCGTAACGATTATGAAATTGACTATAAAGATCCAACTTGGATTTTATTGGGTCTTTTAGAAGCCAAACTCGATGAACTTGCGGATATCTTGGAAGATATCCACAAGGACTTAGAAAAGTATTCCACAGAAGTACTGAATAACCGTCATCGTGAGATGATTTTAGACTTAGATGACATGATTACCCGACTTGCGCATTTAGAAGATATGCTCGGGAAAGCTCAGCTGTGTCTGATCGACTTACGTCGTGTTCTCACCTTCCTGTCACGTCCTCGCGCCTTGGGTAGTCATATTTATGATGCCGACATCCGAGAACTCAGTGAAGACGTACGCTCACTTGTTGAGCATGATGCCTTCTTGTTCCAAAAGGTTCGATTCTTACTGGATACCACCTCTGGATTCATTAACACCGAACAGAATGATACGATTCGTCGCTTCTCGATTTTACCAAGTATGCTTGCGCCACCGATGTTAGTGGCCAGCGTCTATGGGATGAACACCGACGTACTACCCTTCGCACATGGTACAACCAGTTTTATCGTGGTCAGCTTAATCATCGTGGCATTCTTTATTGGCCCATTGATGTACTTCCGCTGGAAGAAATGGATTTAATCCTTTCCTATTGCGTGGACTTGCGAGAGCTTCTTATCGCACTGCAATAAAAAAAGCACCATATGGTGCTTTTTTTTAGATCAATTGCAAGTCATGCTCAAGATGACAGGCTTGAATAATCTTCATCATTTTTTCAGGGACTGCTTTAAACTGTAAACCTTGCGCTTTTGGCGTTTGACGTAACCAACGGACCAAAATAGCTAAAGCCAAAGTACTGCCATGCTCAAGCTCAGCAAGATTGACCACTAAGGGAAAAGCTTGCTGTTGTTGAATCAAGTTCAAGCCGTCTTGATAATACAATTCGGCATTGTTGTAATCGATTTTGCCTGAAACCATCAATTCTTGTTGATGAAGTTTAATCACACATCACCTATCTTATTTTTTCTTGTCTAATGCTGCATCAGCATCAGGTTTGAAGTTCGCAATTGCTTTATCAATGTTACCGCCATTACGTTTTACAGTCGCCGCAAACTGATTACGGAATTGTAGGCCTAGGTCGATACCCGAAACGTTGATATTACGGATTTTCCATTGTGAACCTTTATCCGCCAACTGGAAAGAGACTGGAATTTTTTCACCGTTGTTATGGAAATCAATCGTTACAACAGGATTCTTACTGTTCGATGCTTTATAAGGACGCATGCTATATGTTTGGTTACTAAACTTAGCAAAAGCTGAACCATAGTTTTCGATCAGTGTTGCACGGAAGTTTCGTTCAAACTGCGCACGTTGAGCCGCTGAGCTGTATTGATTCGTTGCATACGTACCCATCACGATACGTGTGAACGCTTGTGAATCGATGTACGGGTCTAAGTTTTGACGAACAATCGCTTTCACAGCCGCAGGGTTATTTTGTAGTTTTGCGTGGTCTGCTTTTAAACGTGTAATGAGGCCATCAGCCACTTTTTTTACAAATGCAGGTGGTGCTTCGCTTGGAGCAGCAAAAGCTGTACCTGCCATCATAGTTGATAAGATACTTGCTGTAAGCGTATGTTTTAACAATGTGTTCACTTAATTTCTCCTAAAAATTATTCAACAAATGCAGGTTCTTCTGCCGTTGTTGTGTCAGCAGCTTCTGTTTTTTGTTCAGTATCTGCTGTGCTGTCAGATTTGTTCCCTGCACCACCGGTCACAAATTTAGACACCAAATCTTCGATTTCCATCGTACCTTGGGTATTACCAATTTGGTCACCACGTTTTAAGAAGTTGACACCACCACCCGGTACAATTTTCAAATATTTCTCACCCAATAAACCATTGGTTGCAACCATAATGTAAGCATCTTCATCGATATTGGTGATGGATTTCATGTTAGCAATCAGTTGCTGTTCCATTTCTTTTTGTTTCGCAGGTGTTGCTGCTTCATAATCTGATGTGTAACGCAGCTCTTCGAGTGCATTCTTTTGCACTTCTTTTAATTGTTCTGCGTTATAAGAGGTTAATGAGCCATCCATAATCAGATGTGCTGTCACTAAGCGCGTCACAGGATCGAGTTTCAATGATTCCACTTGACCGACTTTGACACCACTTAAGGTAACTTTGGCACGGGGTTTAATCCCGTTTACATTTTCAAATGTCGCGGTCAATTCATAACTGTCTTCGATGTTATTGCCGACCAAACCACTCACACGCATCGCCAAGAAGAAAATAGCAATAGCAAAAAGAATGACAAAAAAACCAACGGCCAGTTCACTCGTACGTGATTTCATTAAATACCTCCGAACATGACCGCAGTCAACACGAAATCTGATCCTAAAACACACAACGAAGAATACACGACAGTACGTGTGGTCGACGTTGCAATACCTTCTGAAGTTGGGACACAGGCATAACCCTGATAGACCGCAATCCAAGTACAAATTAATGCAAAAACAAAACTTTTGATGATGGTGCCATTAAAGACGTCTTTAAAGAATTGCACACTGTTCTCGATGCCACTCCAATAAGAGCCTTCATCTGCACCCAGAAAATCAACACCCACCAATTTACCGCCCATGATGCCGACCGCAGCGAAAATCACCGACAACATTGGCAAGCTAAAAATACCGGCCCAAAGTCGTGGCGAGATCACACGTTTTAATGGATCGACCCCGATCATTTCCATACTCGACAACTGCTCAGTGGCTTTCATCAAACCAATTTCAGCCGTCAAAGCTGAACCTGCACGACCAGCAAAGAGTAAAGCTGCAACCACAGGTGCAAGTTCACGCAGTAACGTCAGTGCAACGGCGGTGCCGAGCATCGCTTCACTACCGAAAGTCGACAGAATGCTATACATCTGCAAACCCAGTACCGAGCCAATAAATAAGCCAGATACCACAATAATCAGTAATGAAAGCACACCAACACGGTACATCTGATAAATAAACAATTTCACGCCAAGTAAAGTCGGCATGGAAAACAGAATCTGCAGCAACATAATGGTTGCTACGCCGATTCCTCGAACACGTTCAATGACGCGTCTACCTAATGCGGCAATAGCATTCATGAACGAACCTCATGATTTAAATAGGGCTGATGACTGAATTGATAATCGACCGGACCTTCTACCGAACCCGTCAAGAACTGCTTCACAAAAGGCGAAGCATGTGCTTTTAACTGCTCAGGTGTTCCCTCGCCCTGCACTTTCCCTTCAGCCACAACATAGATGTAATCTGCAATTGATAATGTTTCAGCCACATCATGCGAAACAATAATCGTGGTTAGATCTAAAGCTTCACGTAGCGAACGAATCAAGCGAGTTAAAACCCCCATCACAATCGGGTCTTGCCCTGCAAAGGGTTCGTCATACATGATCAGCTCAGGATCGAGTGCAATTGCACGGGCCAAAGCCACACGACGATTCATACCACCTGAAAGTTCAGAGGGCATCATTTTTTCTGCACCACGTAAACCAACAGACTCTAATTTCAACGCAACAATTTCAGCGATCAAATGCTCTGGCAACTTGGTATGCGCACGAATTGGAAAGGCTACGTTTTCATATACCGACATATCGGTAAATAATGCGCCGCTCTGAAACAGCATCCCCATACGCGCACGCGCAGCGAAGAGTTCCTGACGTGACATCTGTGCAATGTCCTGCCCATCAAGCAACACTTCTCCATTATCGGGAGTCAATTGACCACCAATTAAACGGAGTAAAGTCGTTTTACCTGTACCAGATGGACCCATAATTGCAGTGATCTGACCACGACGAATTTTTAAACTGACATTGTCATAAATGACGCGCTCTCCTCGCTTAAAACTCAGGTTTTTCACTTCGATCAGTGCCTGAGTCTGAGAAGACGTTTGATTATTCATAGCTGAGGATTTTCCTGCATTTTTTTCAGCATGCATACTATAAAGGATTGAAGTTTAAAATGTTACCATTGCATGAGCGCATATCCCTGCATTCCATCAGGTAAATTGTTTTTTATTATTAATGCGATTTTATAAAGGGTGTTTTCAACCCAATAGAAGAATTTAGTTAAAATAATTGTATATATAGTAAACGATATTACACAATAAGAGTGTCAAACCGATATAAGGCATAAGTACCTCGATCATCACTGTACGCATATTTGCCAACGCGTTTCCGTTCATATTAATTATCATTAAACACATAAAGTTTGATCAAGTATACATTTTTCTAATTAAAAAGCTAATTTAAATCCATAAAAAAAACCGGTGTTTCCACCGGTTTTTTCGATATTTCTTTCGAAATTCAATTAGTCATTGAATTTACGACGTGGACGATCTTCACCGAAAGTGCGTTCGCCACGTGGTTTATCATCACCGAAACGCTTTGGACGGTCATCGCCGAAACGTTTTGGACGATCTTCACCAAATGAACGTTGAGGACGGTCACCGTTGAATTCACGACGTGGACGATCTTCACCAAATGAACGTTTTGGACGATCGCCATAACCTTCACGAGCTGGTTTGTAATCTACACGGTTACCACGGTTGTCATCGTTAGAACGACGGTCAAAACCACCTTCACGACGTGGACGATCGCTGTTAAATTCGCGACGTGGACGATCTTCAAAACCGCCTTCACGACGTGGACGATCGTTGTTAAATTCGCGACGTGGACGATCTTCGAAACCGCCTTCACGACGCGGACGATCGTTGTTAAATTCGCGACGTGGACGATCTTCGAAACCGCCTTCACGACGTGGACGATCATTGTTGTATTCGCGACGTGGACGATCTTCGCCACCAAATGATGGACGCTCACCACGAGGTTTATCATCATAGCTACGACGTGGACGATCATCACCGCCTTCACGACGTTTGAAGTTTGATTCACCTTCAAAACGGCGACCGCCACCGAAACCACCTCGACCACCTCGACCGCCATCACGACGACCACGACCGCCATCACGGCTACCGCGTGCAGGAGGTGGAGATGGCTCAAGACCTTCAATTTCAGATACATTTAAACGTGCATCTAAGAAGTCTTCTAAAGCACGGATTTTACCGCGTTCACGGTAAGTCGCTAAAGTAATCGCGTTACCAGTACGACCCGCACGACCTGTACGACCGATACGGTGTACATAGTCTTCGTTCTTCATTGGAAGACCGAAGTTAATTACGTGAGAAATTGTTGGTACGTCTAGACCACGTGCAGCAACGTCAGTCGCAACTAAGATTTTTGCACGGCCTTCACGAATGCTACGTAAACGACGGTTACGCACAGTTTGTGGCATAGCACCGTGAAGTGCTACAACAGAGTGACCTGCTTCAGCAAGTTCTTCAGCCAACATATCTGTATCTTCTTGAGTAGATGCGAATACAACCGCTTGATCTACAGACTCATCAGATAACCAGTGAGTAAGAAGTTTTTTCTTGTGTTCGAAACCGTCAGTCCAGTGAAGTGTCTGAGTAATATCAGTATTTGTAGAGTGACCAGTTTCAATCGCAATACGCTGTGGATCATTCATCATGCGTTCTGCAAGTGTAATGATACGCGGCGCAAATGTTGCAGAGAACATTAATGTTTGTTTACGGTTAGCAGCCAAGTCGCTGATCGCTTCTAGGTCTTCAGAGAAACCTAAGTCAAGCATACGGTCAGCTTCGTCAACGATTAACGCATCAACGTTGTCTAATTTAATTTGACGACGGTTAACAAGGTCAAGTAAACGACCTGGAGTCGCTACGACAACTTGTGCACCTTTAAGCTGTTGGATTTGTTTACCGAAAGGCATACCACCCATGATTGCAGCAATACGAACACCTTTCATGTGGCGTACTAAAACAATTGCGTCTTGGCTTACCTGTTGAGCCAATTCACGAGTAGGACAAAGTACAAGAATAGAAGGTGCAGTAACCGCTTTCATGCGATCTTTGAAAGACATCAATGTGTCTTGACCAGCTAATGCATTCACAGTTGGGAGTAAGAATGCAGCAGTTTTACCAGAACCTGTTTGGCTTGATACAAGAAGGTCTTTACCATCCAATGCAGCTGGAATTGATTGTTCTTGCACTGGAGTCGGAGTTGTAAAACCTAGACCTTGTAATGCTAGTTGTAAAGATTCATGTAAAGGAAAATCAGCAAAAGTTTTGCTCATAGAGTATTTCACCCCAAAAATGGGTGCTCCATTAAAAATATAAATTCAGATGGACATCGGCAAAAAGCGGCACAGCAAAAGACGCTGAAAATATAGAATCAGCGGCGATCCGAGAACGACGATGCGTATAACGCACACATGATTACAGCCGCAACCTGAAGGAATCGCTTAGCGATTGGGTGGGGCGCGAAATATCGTCCTCTCTTTGGACCGGAACGCGCATACACAATGATAGAAGAGAATGTTCAGGTAATGAACGAAATTTAGTGCGTGCGGGGATTATAACAGAAAGTTTTTAAATGTCACCTGTTTTAGTCAACTTCAGAATATTTTTTGTAAGAAGCTTTAAGTTATAGGTGTTTAAGCTATTATTTTTGACCGATTAGACAAAAATAAAGCCCTCATAAAGAGGGCTTTATTTCATTATTCTGTCAATAAACTCGAACTAAGCGTTCTATTATTTAGCAGCTTCGCCCCAAGCTGGAACTACAGCTTGCATAAGCGGTTTAAGCATTTTCATAGAACATGCAAGTACTTGACCATTGTCCATTGAGTCGTTACCACCACGAGCATCAACCACAGTACCACCCGCTTCTTTCACAATAAGTTCGCCTGCAGCGATGTCCCAAGGTTTCAAACCAAGTTCGAAATAACCATCGAAACGACCTGCAGCAACATATGCTAGATCAAGAGCAGCAGAACCTGAACGACGGTATTGAGCACCGGCTTCAGTCACATTTAACAATGAGTTGAAATGGTTTTTCGCATAAGAAACCACTTCGCCATTACGAATTTTACGATACGCATGACCCACTGAAAGGAAAGTGTTTTCTAAGCTGTCTTTTACATTTACACGAATACGGCGTTGGTTCATCATCGCACCGCGACCACGGCTTGCAGAGAACAACTCATCTTTCACAGGGTCATAAATAACACCGTGTTGAGTTACACCTTTATGTTGAACTGCAATAGAGATACAGAAATGTGGAACACCATTAACGAAGTTTAATGTGCCATCAAGTGGGTCGATGATCCAACACCAATCAGCGTCGTGACCTTTGCCTTCTTGAAGACCAAACTCTTCGCCTAGGAAACTGTGATTTTTATAGCTTTTACGTAGGGTATCGATAGTCAATTGTTCCAAATAACGGTCTACACGCGTTACTGGACCATCAATTCCTTTTTCTTCGACTTGTAGATCGAGTTTATGACGATTTTGATGCGCTTTTAAAAGCTCTTGACCAACTAATTGAGCCGCACGCGCAGCCATAACCACCATAGGTTCCATTGAACACCCACTACAAATTTGAAGATACTGATAAAGAATAATGCATAAAAGCCCTTATATCTTATCAAATATAAGGGCTTTTAGGGAAAAAATGTTTCTAAAAATTAGAAATTCAACAAACCACTGTTTGCTTATGTTTTAGCCAGCTCTGTGTCACTGAAGCGCCAATGCCTTCAGCATCCAGTCCAGCCTGATGCAACATTTGAGCATGTGTTGCTTGATGCATGAACTCGTCAGCCAAACCTAAATTCAGCACAGGCTTAACCACGCCTGCTTGGGCTAAATATTCATTTACTGCACTGCCCGCACCCGCCATGACTGCATGCTCTTCAACTGTCACAAACAGTTGCGTACTTGCCGCGATTTGATCAATCAACTGTGTATCTAAGGGCTTCACGAAGCGCATATTAATCACACGCACAGCCACATCTAGCTTTGTCGCTAAAGCCTGTCCTGCCTCTAGTGCCGCTTGAACACGGCTACCAAATGCCAGTATAGAAATGGTGTCCTCTTGCTGATCATTGAAGTTTGCAACAATTTCACCACGGCCAATTTCAAGCTCAGTCATCTCTTGCTGAATCTCAACACCCAGCCCATTACCACGTGGGTAACGTACTGCAGCTGGACCTTTATACAAATAAGCCGTATGCAACATTTGACGACATTCATTTTCGTCTTTCGGCGCCATGATCACCATGTTTGGCACGGTACGCATAAAGGCATAATCATATGCACCGGCATGCGTTGGGCCATCTTCACCAACCAAACCTGCACGGTCGATACCAAATGTCACATCAAGATTTTGCAAAGCGACGTCATGAATCAGCTGGTCATAACCACGTTGTAAGAAGGTTGAATAGATTGCAACAACCGGTTTTACCCCTTCACAGGCCATACCCGCAGCTAAGGTCACCGCATGTTGTTCTGCAATGGCAACATCAAAGAAACGCTCAGGGAACTGCTTGGCAAATTGCACCATGCCTGAGCCTTCACACATCGCAGGAGTAATCGCCAATAAACGATCATCCTGTGCAGCTTCATCACATAACCACTGACCAAAAACATCTGAATATTTCGGTGCAGTTGCCACTGCAGCAGGTGCATTCACTTTACTGATGGCATGGTATTTGATTTGATCTGCTTCGGCAGGTGCAAAGCCTTTACCTTTTTTGGTATAGACATGCACTAAACGTGGGCCTCTGCGTTTTTTTAAGGCTTCAAACACATGTGTCAATTGTTCAACATCGTGCCCATCAAAAGGACCAAAGTAGTCAAAGCCAATGGCTTTAAATAGGTTGTCTGCAGCATCGGTCGCAGCACAATGTAGGCGTGAGTTATACGCCCATTCAGGATGAGGTTGAATATAGGCTTCGCCATTTTCAGAAATATTCACCGATTGACCACTTTCCCAAATCGCAGCCAAATGCTTAGCAAAACCACCAGTACTGCATGAGATCGACATATCGTTGTCGTTCAATACCACCATGAGGTCAGCATTGTGTGCCACCGCATCGTTCATGGCTTCAAAAGCCATGCCCGCTGTCATCGCGCCATCACCCACGATTGCAACCACATGACAGGGATCTTGCTTGAAGCGACGTGCCAATGACATCCCAAGACCAGCAGAAATCGCTGTTGATGAATGGCCTACGCCAAAGGTGTCAAATTCAGATTCTTCACGGGCAGGAAACGCAGCCAAACCATCTTTGGCACGAATCGTCACTAATTGTTCACGACGACCAGTTAAGGCTTTATGCGGATAGGCTTGATGACCCACATCCCAAATCAGACGATCACGTGGCGTTTCAAAACAATAATGTAATGCCACGGTTAATTCGATCACCCCAAGATTGGCACCAAAATGCCCACCACTTTGTCCGGCCGCATACAAAATAAATTGACGTAACTCATCCGCCACTTGCTCTAATTGGCTGCGCTCGAGTAAACGAAGTTGTTGAGGATGGTTAATCGTATCCAGCAACGGTGTTACAGGGCGTTGAAATGGTATTTCTTTATACAGCATAATGTGGCAAAGCCTTCTAAAGCCTGGCAAATTCCTAAGCTCGGTCTAAATGGGTAACTCGATCATATCGTCGAATTGTATCACCTTACAATCAGCCAAACTTGTAGCGATGTAATTTTTAGCAATGATCTCGTTGGGGAGATTTTGAATGAGTCAGATTATCCTGAATAATCTTCCTATTTATCAACTATTATCGTTCGCTTTATACAAAAAAGAAAATGTTCTGCATAAATTCGTCGTTGCAATTCTACCAATGTCCAAGCATTACGCTATACTTTAGCCAATTTATAATCGAATAAACGGGTTAAGCAGTGCCTATAGAATTTGTCGCAACGTCAAGATTACCGACCGCTTTTGGTGAATTCAATATTACGGTTTTTCAGGATCCTGAAACCGGTGAAGAACACGTCGCACTCTCTAAAGGACTAGAACAAGCTCCCACTGAACCTGTTTTAGTTCGTATCCACTCCGAATGCCTCACCGGTGATGCCTTCGCTTCACTCAAATGTGACTGCGGCCCACAGCTTCAAGCGACCCAAAAATTAATTAATGAAGCAGGTCAAGGGGTGATTTTATATTTACGCCAAGAAGGTCGTGGTATTGGCTTGACCAATAAAATCCGTGCTTATGCCCTACAAGACCAAGGCCATGACACAGTGGATGCCAATTTATTATTGGATCTTCCTGCCGATGCACGTCGTTATGATATGTGCCCTATCATGTTGAATCATCTCAACATTACGGCTGTGCGTCTCATTACCAATAACCCATTAAAAATTGAAGCGCTCCAAGAGCAAGGCGTGAATGTCGTTGATCGTGTTCCGCTGACTGTGGGTTTAAATCCCTTTAACGAACAATATTTAAAAACCAAACATGATCGTATGTCGCATATGTATCAAAAGGACGATTTTTAAAAATCCTTTAAATTCTCCATAAATTAATCCCTCCAAACCTCCCTTTACAAAAGGGAGGCTTCCCCCTCTTTATTAAAGAGGGGTTAGGGGAGATTCAAATCGTCATCGAAAAAATACGATTTTCCGGCACACGGCGTTTTAACCTTAAGTCAAAAGCCATGCAGATATTACGTACAAAAGGCTTGCCTGCATCACTCACCTGAATGTACTGATCAAAAATTTCGAGCAAGCCATCTTCTTGCATTTCAGCCAATTGCGCTAATACTTCATCAAGCTCAGGAAATTGCATTTCTGGACCTGCCCAAGAGGTTTGGAAACTACACATCAAATTGAGAATATGCTTACGGATGATTAAGTCCTCATTTGTCAGCACATGCCCCCGATAGACTGGAATTTCATTCGCTTCTAAACGTGCATAATAGTCTTCAATTTTCTTTTCATTTTGCGCAAAGCTGTACCAACTATCACTGATCGAGGATAAGCCGAGTCCAATCATTACTTGGGTTTTCGATGCGGTATAGCCCATAAAATTACGGTGCAAACTGCCCTGCTGAAAAGCTTGATACATCGGATCTTGGGTTAATGCAAAATGATCCATCCCAATTTCATGATAGCCCTGCGCTAGTAGCTGTTTTTTACCTTCCTCATAGCATTGACGCTTTAAATCATCTTTCGGGACATCAACATCTTTAAAACCACGCTGACCATTGCCCTTAATCCACGGCACATGTGCATAGCTATAAAAGGCTAAACGATCTGGCATCAAACGATTGGTCTGTTCAATGGTATGCAACACGTCGTTTAAATCCTGAAATGGCAAACCAAAAACCAAGTCATGCGAAATAGAGGTATAGCCAATATCACGTGCCCACTGTGTCACTTGTTCAACATGTGCAAAGGGCTGAATACGGTGGATGGCTTTTTGCACCTTCTCATTATAATCCTGCACTCCATAACTTACGCGTCGAAAACCAACATCATACAAAGCTTGTAAATGCTCACGTGTGGTATTGTTCGGATGCCCTTCAAAGCTAAATTCATGTGTATCGGCAATATCAGCATGCACTAGAATGCCTTGAATCAACTGGGTGAGATGCTCAGGAGAAAAGAAAGTAGGCGTTCCCCCGCCCAAATGAATTTCTTTAATCATCGGTCGATCGACCAAGAGCTGACAATATAAGTCCCATTCTTTCAGCACCGCCTGAATATAAGGCAGCTCCATCTCATGTTTTTTTGTGACTTTTTTATGGCAACCACAAAACGTACATAAGCTTTCACAAAATGGCAGATGAATGTACAGACTGATGCCTTCGCTGTGATTGGTCTCATCAAATGAACGCTTTAATCCCTGTTTCCACTGTTGTAATGAAAACTCAGCTTCCTCCCAATACGGTACGGTTGGATAACTGGTATAGCGTGGACCCGGTACATTATATTTTTGAATTAAAGAACTCGCTTGCTGAGACATCGATGCACCATTTCAATCAATGAGATTCAATTTAAATCTACTTAATGATTATTGTGCTGGGCTTCAGAAGTGAATTCAACCTAGCAAATTTGTCGGAATAGTCCCAATTTCAGTCTGAGCAATTGCTGCTAACTTTGCATGATCTTTTGGTTTAATCACTAGATTTCCAGATTTAAAGTAAAGAGCCGATGCTGAGTATCGGGAAAAATGCCTTAAGTTTTCACCTAATTTATGCTTTGATGACACTTATCTTTAAATTATTTTAATAAAGGTCACCATGCAGAATCCAACTTCAGCCGATATACAACGTGTAGATGAATTCCTTCGCGATTTACAGGCACAGATTTGTGCCGCATTGGAACAGCAAGAACGTGCTGGTGGCGGAAGTGCCGAATTTGCGATCGATGACTGGGAACGCCCTGAAGGTGGTGGTGGTCGCTCACGTGTTCTTCAAAATGGAACGGTGATTGAAAAAGGCGGCGTGATGTTCTCGCACATTAACATTTCAAAATTACCGGCCTCAGCGACTGAACGCCATCCCGCTATTGCAGGTGCAAAAGCGCAAGCCATGGGCGTGTCACTGGTGATTCACCCGAAAAACCCCAACGTCCCGACCTCACATGCCAATGTGCGTTTATTTGTTGCCGAAAAAGAAGGCCAAGATCCGATTTGGTGGTTTGGCGGTGGTTTTGACCTCACTCCATTTTATCCAAATGATGAAGATGTCTTGTCTTGGCATCAAACTGCCCATGATCTCTGTGCCCCATTTAGCGATACGCTCTATGATGAACATAAAAAATGGTGTGATGACTATTTCTATCTAAAACACCGTGATGAACAACGTGGTGTCGGTGGTTTATTCTTTGACGACCTCAACCAATGGGACTTTGAAACCTGTTTCAAATATATGCAGGCCGTGGGTAATGGTTATTTAGAGGCAATTTTACCGATCTTCCAAAGAAACCAAGACAAAGCCTATACCGAAGCACAACGAGACTTCCAACTTTACCGTCGTGGTCGTTACGTTGAATATAACCTTGTCTATGACCGTGGCACCTTATTTGGCTTACAAACTGGCGGACGTATTGAGTCGATTTTAGTGAGTATGCCACCCTTGGCAGGCTGGTCGTATCGTCCTGAATGGGAAGAACATTCTGCCGAGAAAAAGCTCACCGACTTTTATTTAAAACCGCAAGATTGGCTTAATACGCTGAAATAAACTGATAAACATGTATTCACCCCCTGTCCGTCAGGGGCTTTTTATTGCCTGAGGATTAGAGTATTCATTTTAGGTAATATATTGACGCATAAATAATTTTTTTAAGCATTTACTTTGTAATCAGATTGCTCAACAATGACACATCTTTTAAACAGCTTTAAGCTATGTCATTGCACAATGTGTCAATAAACTTATGGCTGTAATTTTCTTGTACGGAGTACAACGCACATGACACATCAAACACTCAATAAAAAAGCAGTCAGTCTTACTGCATTGGTGTTTTGGAGCTTTGCTGTTGTGCTGATTAGCGCTATCAGTACCAATATTTTTTCCGAAACGTCTTTGAATGATAATTTGGCTATTGGCTTCATGGTGGTTGCCTTGATTGGTTTAGTCATCAGTGCAGCGAGCATCTTGATTCAAAGCGTCCTAGATATTTGTAATCCTTAATTTTCCGCCTTTATTTCACGATTTTAAGACTGCCCGAACTTTAGCCATCCTCGGTTTTGGCGTATATTGTCTGCTCTTTCACATCTACATGGACGCTGTGCAATGAGCAAACAATTTGCCGTGATTGGCAACCCGATTGAACAATCACGCTCACCTGAACTTCATCATGCCTTCGCTGAAAAAACAGGCCTCGACATTCAGTACAGCAAACGACTTGCGCCACTCGATGGTTTTCAGCACAGTGTCGAATCCTTCTTTGCCGAAGGTGGCATCGGTATGAATGTCACTGTTCCGTTTAAAGAACAAGCCTATGCACAATGTGCCGTCCTTACTGAACGTGCCAAAATTGCAGGTGCGGTCAATACACTATGGATGCAAGATGGCACACTCCATGGCGATAATACCGATGGACAAGGCCTAGTCGATGCCATCCGTGCCTTAGATTGGAATTTAGAACAGACCGATATATTGATCATTGGTGCAGGCGGTGCGACACGTGGCGTGATTTACCCACTGGTACAAGCTGGGGCCAAAAAAATCGTCATTGCCAATCGTACTTTAGCGCGTGCTGAACAATTGGTCGCTGACTTAAAAACTGCCGTACCGAATGCCGAACTTGCAGCCATTGCACTCACTGACTTAGCAGGTCAATTTGATCTGGTGATTAATGCCACATCGGCCAGCTTAACGGGTGATCCGCTAATTTTGCCTGAAGCATTACAATTCACGCACGCCTATGAAATGGCCTATGGCAAACCATCGACATTTTTGGATCAAGCCAAAGCACGCCATGTTCCAACCTCAGAAGGTTTTGGCATGTTGGTTGGTCAAGCGATTGAATCTTTTTCCATTTGGAATGGCGTCAAACCTGATCTAAAAGACTTTCTATAATTCAAAATGATTTGCTCAATTCACTTTCTGAGCAGTCTAAACACCTAAAAAAAGAACCTCAATTGAGGTTCTTTTTTTGATCCAACTTAGTTCTTGTGTTTTTGTATCGCCTTATAGGTCTCATAATAAGCCGATTGGCTGAACAACTCTTCGTGTTCTGCTGCTAGGCCTTGCAATGACGCTTCTGATAATTTTCCTTTGATATCATCAGCAAAGGCTTGCGCGTAGATTTTTGATGCTTTCACCAAATGCGCTTTTTCAGTTCCTTCCAGTTCATAGCTAGCTAAAAAGTTTTGTTGATATAAATGTGCAAAAATCGCCTGATCAGTCTTATAGGTTTTTTGCAACTGCTTCCATTCAACCTGAGCTTTGTACTCGCCAATTCCTGACTGTACATAATGGTTGACCGAAGAACCTAAGTCATCAAAGTCTTGATAGCGATGCAAAGCATGCTTATCACGTAATTGATTTAAACGCTTCAGCGCATTGCCTGTTGGTTCTTTTAAGCCATCAACAAATCGATATGCATAAACTTCTGCAATTTCATTCAAATCATTGGCTGAGTAATAACGCACATACTGAGCGCGATAGTTAGCAAATGCCACGACAAATGCCGCTTGATAGGCTTTCACTTCAGATTGATGACGTTTATAACTTTGCAATGCCACAGTACTGAGATATTCAGGAAGTTCGATTTCTTCATTTGCAGCACGGACATCATCGACCGATGCAGTTTCTGCTTCAGCAAGCAGAGGATCATTTCCCGTGATTGGCGCAAACAGGCCTTTCAACATATTTTCAAAGAGTGAATCTTTACTGACTTCCTCAATGGATTTTGCCTGTTTCATGGCTTGACGATCAATTTTAGTCGCATTGCCATAATTCAAGATTTGGTTGCTACTTTTCAGCTTTAATTGACCTAAACGTGGCTCATTAAAGGCCAATTGATAGTCCATTACTTGGACGCGGCCTTTGTGATCCAAGCCTACATCCATCACGACGTTCGAAGATGCTTTATCCTGTGCATTCAGCACCTGCGCAATTTCAGCTTGATGCTTTTGCCATAATTGCTGGAATTGTTTTACATCGACAAGTTGTTCACTTTGATATTGCTGGAATACTGGTTTTAACTGCTCAACAGCATCCGAAATCTCTGAATCTGTATTGGATGCGTCCGCAGCAGAGGCCGATGGTACAGAATCTTCTTGCAGCGGTATCACCCGAACATCTTGATAATCCTGACACAGTGTGACTTTACCAATCGGCACCTGTTTGGTGTTCATCAAGGCCTGACAGACTTCTTCAGATAAATTCGCTGTTTCATCATCTTCTTCGGAAACCGCATAAGCTTCGGTTACTTCAGTATCCGAACTATAGGTTTCTTCGTCATCAGCCGCGGTTGCCTCCGCATATGCACTTGCAGTATCAATCGCGTATTCAGCAGATTCAGCGGCAGAAGACGTTTGTTCTTCTTCAGTTTCGTGTTGGTGATACATCAGGCCATGCATTTTCGCATTGAGCAGCTCATTCACACGTTCTACAGATGCATAAGCCGCATCATAGTCTTCATCCTCAGCTGCTGCCGCTACTGCACCTCCCGCCGCTTCAGCCGCAGCCATCGCCTCTTCGGAAGCACTGAGATGCACAGCTGCATCCACAGATTCATCTTGCTCAGCGTCACTATTACGCTGACCTTTGATTTGCGTGGTGTAATAGTTGGCGTTCACAAAATCAAAAAGTTCAAGCTGGGTGTAAAGCGCATCGAGATCACCCACATAGCGGATTTTTTTAGTCAGCCCTGCATTTTTTTCATCACGTGTTAAAGCAATATTTTGCACTTGATTCGGCTCTGCCAAGACATAGGGCAAAGCATTCATTTGTTTTAAATAGTCAGCAAATTTTTTCAAATCGTACTGAGCAATCGTGTCTTTATGTTTTGAAAAATCCACATAAGCCAAGCTGCTTTGGCTTTCGCGATTCACCATAAACGGCATGAACGCAAAGTAGTTGGTATAAAATTTATGTTGATTAAAATCAATGATCATCGGCAATTGTGCATTGACCTGCAAGGTCGGTTTTTGATAACTCAATTGCAAGGTTAAGGCAGCAAGTTTTTCTCTAAAATGTACTGAACCGCTATAGCTAAACTGTAAATCATTCAATACATTCAGCAGTGATTGAGCAATTTTAGATTGCGGAGAAACGCCATCCTCTTCATCGCTATAGCGCGCTGATGGTGGGATCGATTCATTGGCAATGGCTTGATAGAGCTGTTTCTTTTCTTTTTGGCTAAACGGAATATTTTGGGTTTTAATCAACTGATCCAGTTGTTTTTTAAGTTTAGGATCCAGCTCTGGCTGTGTACTAGTTGCAGGCTTTGACTTGGTTTTAGGCTTTTTTTCATCGAACTGAAGATCTGTCTGAATTGAAAATTGCCCTTTCATATCATAACTGGCATTTTCAAACATTGCGTTTAAGCCTTGAGTGGCTTGTTGCCCGAGAGACTGATCCGTTGAATTGGTTTTTATGACATGTTGAGCACACCCAGTAATACTCAAACCCAGTAAACAAAGTGTTATATATTTTAATCGCATAATTGTACGAAAGACCTAAGTTCTTTATGATTTATTAAAAGAAAAAAATGATCAAAAGATCAACATCAAGTCTATCAGAAGTTTATTTTTCACATGTTGGTTAAATATTACAATTCGCCTTTCTGACATTTTTTAAGGGCGTATTCATCAATGTTTTTTAGATGAAATTATGAATAATCAAATCATCAATACAGATAATCCAAAAAAATTTAGATATTAGGATTAAGACTATGCCTGCATATAAAGCGCCTTTACACGATATTCGTTTCTTAATGAATGAAGTGCTCGATTACCCAGCACACTACAAAACTTTGTCTAATGGTGAAGCTGCTGATGCAGACACTGTCGACATGATTTTAGAAGGTGCAGCGGATTTTTGTGAAAACATCCTTTCGCCTTTGAACCAAACGGGTGATGAAGAAGGCTGTTATTTTGAAAATGGTGATGTGAAAACACCAAAAGGGTTTAAAGAAGCCTATGACCAATTTGTACAGGGTGGCTGGCAAGGTCTGTCTTTCCCTGAAGAATTTGGCGGTCAAAACTTGCCACAGTCGTTGAATCTCATCAAATCTGAAATGATGGGTACAGCAAACTGGTCATTCCAAATGTATCCGGGTCTCAGCGTAGGTTGTATCAACACCATTCTACAATTTGGTTCAGAAGAACAGAAAAACCAATATTTACCGAACCTTGTTGCTGGAACTTGGTCAGGCACCATGTGCTTAACTGAACCTCAATGCGGTACCGACTTAGGTCAGGTAAAAACCAAAGCGGAACCTCAAGCTGACGGTAGCTATGAAATTTCTGGTACAAAAATCTTCATCTCTGCGGGTGAGCATGATTTAACAGATAACATCGTGCATATCGTTCTTGCACGTCTTCCAGATGCACCTGCGGGCACCAAAGGCATTTCATTGTTCATCGTTCCAAAATTCCTTGTGAATGCAGACGGTTCAGTGGGCGAACGCAACCCTGTGACTTGTGGTTCGATTGAACACAAAATGGGGATCCGTGCTTCAGCAACAGCTGTGTTGAACTTTGACAATGCGATTGGTTACTTGATCGGTGAAAAACACAAAGGCCTACACGCAATGTTCACCTTTATGAACACTGCACGTATTGGTACAGCGATCCAAGGCATTGCACATGCTGAATTGGCATTCCAAGGCGCTCTTCCATATGCCAAAGAACGTATGTCTATGCGCGCACTTTCAGGTAAAAAAGATCCTGAAAAAGTAGCCGATGCGATTATTCACCATGCAGACGTACGTCGTATGCTTTTAACTCAAAAAGCGATCGCTGAAGGCGGCCGTTCAATGATTTACTATGCAGCTCAAATTGCGGACAAAATGACTGATGCTTTAACCCGCGGTGATACAGCAGCGTTTGAAGCACATGATGACCACTTAGGCTTCTACACCCCGATTCTCAAAGGTTTCTTAACCGAAATGGGTTATGAAGCTGCAAACCATGGTATGCAAGTATACGGTGGTCATGGTTATATTAAAGAATGGGGCATGGAACAAATCGTTCGTGACTCACGTATCTCTACTCTCTACGAAGGCACAACCGGTGTTCAAGCACTAGACTTGATTGGTCGTAAAGTTCTGTTGACCTCTAAAGGTAAAGTGATTCGTGACTACACAGCTGAAATCTTGAAGTTCTGTGGTCAACATGCACGTAACAAATACATGCGTCGTTTTGCGTGGGACTTAACGAAGCTTTGCGCACAGTGGAATGCATTAACGGTTCGTATCATGCTTGCAGCACGTAAAGACCGTGACATCGTATCTTCTGCTTCTGTCGATTTCTTAATGTTCTCTGGCTACGTGATGATGGCTTATTTCTGGGCACAACAAGCTGCCGTAGCTTCTGAAAAATTAGCAGAAGGCAATGGTGCAGAAGTTCCTGAGTTCTATAAAGCAAAAATCAAAGTGGCTGACTTCTACTTTGAACGTCTATTACCACGCTCACAAGGTCACGCTGAAGCAATGGTTAACCCATCGAAGACCATGACTTCTTTGGCTCCTGAACACTTTAGCTTTGACTACTAAGCTTTAAACCGAGTTAAATGACTCTATAAAAAGACCGCTTCGGCGGTCTTTTTTGTCTTCTCTTTTAATTTTGATCTATAGGAATTACGAGTAGTATTCTTAATTTCTTCATGAGGTAATAACAATGTATAAAGATGAACTTTATATGGAGAAATATTGTTGTATTTTTCAACAAAAATAGAACACCTTATCGCTAAAACATAATTTTATTTAATAAATATTAAATACTTAAAGTAAATTTAACTCCATAATTTTAGCTTTACATTTGTATCTCATACAACTTCATATCTTCTCCATAGCCTCCCCCTATGATGACTTCATTGATTCATAGAGAGCGTAACCATGAAAAAATTGATGTCTTCATTGATGATTGGTCTGATTGCAACAACTGCGACAATGTCTGCAATGGCAGCGCCTGCATTCGATCATAAAAATCCGCTACCTGCTGCACACTTCGATAAAAAACCTGTACCGCCTAAAGCAACACATCACAAACCTGCTGGGCAGCAAATGGTGAAAAAAGAGCATCAACAAGCTCATGCAAAATTTGCCAAACAAAATCATAAGGCAGTAGCTTTTAAAGGCAATCAACACAAACCTGCTTCGCAGCATAAATTACCGCCAATGCCACCGAAACATCGTTAAGCTAAATTAAAAAAAGACCGCTCATGCGGTCTTTTTTAATATTTACTTTGCTTTATCAGCAATAAATTCTTTAATCTCTATGGGTTTATCTTTTACCAACTCAACAGTGCCTTCATTCACACCATTAAAGTTCTTAAAGTGAATTGAAACACCTTGGTCGTTGGCAAGTCGTACACCACTTCCTGAAACTCCTCGTTTCAATTCATACACACGATCAGAATTATCAGTCAATTGTGCGGTTTCAAAATTATCTTTGGTTTTTAACTCAAGGCTAAGATCTTGTGGCCCTGTAAAGTGAATCACTTGCTCATCTTGAGATACTGCAACATCGTTTGTTTGTGCAGTTGCGGTCGTTGCCTCTGTTGCAACATTTTGTTCTGATGGTGCTTTTTTATCGGTGCAACCCACCAAAGCTATAGTTAATAACGTCGCAGTTAAAATATATTTCATTTTCTGAAGTTCCTTTATGCCATGTAAATTCAATTATCAACTGAATAATTTCATACACATTCTGCAAATTACATTCGGAATATGAAAAATTACTTGTCGCTCAAATTTTAAAACAAGTTTGACATAGCTTTCATTACAGGAATTCTTCCAATACTGAATTTAAAAAGATATGTCCCTGCTCGGTACAAGACAAAAGTGTTGGATCACTGACCATCAATTTACGTTCACGTAATGAGTTCAATAACTCGGCAATCGGCTCTAAACTTTCCCCTGTACGCTCGCTATATAGCTTGGCTTCCACCCCATGATTTAAACGAAGTGCATTCATCATAAATTCAAAAGGCATGTCGGCTGCTTCGATGCGCTTAAACTGAAGATGTTCAGCAGGTACTTTGGCTAAATAGTCTTTCGGCAATCGGGTTTTTTGGAAACGATACACCCCGTCTGGCATGGTCACTTTACCATGCGCGCCTGCGCCAATCGCTAAATAGTCACCAAACTGCCAGTAATTTAAATTGTGTGCCGACGGCTTTTCTTTACGCCATGCCGACACTTCATAATTGATAAAGCCTTGCGCTGTTAAATAGGCTTCGCCCTGCGCTTGAATCTCTTCAAGCACATCATCGACAGGCAGAATCGGCTGGGTGCGGAAAAAGACCGTATTCGGCTCAATCGTCAACTGATACCACGACACATGTGTTGCGCCATTTTCCACAGCCAATTTCAAATCCAAAAGCGCTTGCTCAATCGCTTGTTCAGGCAGGCCATGCATCAAATCGACATTCACCCGTTCAAAACCTGCTTCCCGTGCATGCTGAATGGCAGAAATGGCATCGTCATTCGAGTGAATCCGACCCAGTTTTTTCAGTTGCTCGGTATTAAAACTCTGCACACCGATAGATAAACGATTAATCCCTGCCTCTAAATAACCTGAAAAAGGATCGTGCTCAACCGTACCGGGATTGGCTTCCAAGGTAATTTCACAGCCCTTTTCAAATGGCACCAATGCTTTGAGCTGAGTAAATAACCATTGATAACCTTGGGCAGAAATCAAAGATGGTGTACCGCCACCAATAAATACACTATGAATCAGGCGGCCCTGAGCAAAATCGACTTGGGTTTTAAAGTCTTCAACCAACGCCTGTAAATATTCTTGTTCTAAGTCCAGAGACAATTCACCATTCGGCACCGCATGCGAATTAAAATCACAGTATGGACATTTGCGCACACACCACGGCATGTGAATGTATAAAGATAACGGAACAACTGCAGGATTTAATTCAGCCAAGGAAAATGCTCAAAAGGAACAAAAGAAGTAAGCGCATTTTAACATGACTGCATCAGAGCGCTTATGAAATCTCATCCACAATACAGTAGACTAATAAATTTAAGAAGAATTAGATGATTAGAAGATGAAAATAAGCAGCCATTTATTGTACTTACTGCCGCTCGCGATGGGTGTTGGTATCGCTATGACCATTCAAACAGCGATCAACAGCCAATTGCGTGAATATTTATATTCACCGCTGCAAGCTGCCCTTTTTTCTTTTTTGGTTGGTACAATAGTCCTCGCCTTTATGGTGTTTTTTCAATCGGCCGAAAAACCGGACTTTGCAAGTTTTGCTCAAATCCCTTGGTATTTATGGCTGGGGGGATGTTTGGGTGTTTATGCCATCAGTATCAGTATTTATACCGCACCGAAACTGGGTTTTTTATCCCTCTCCGGTCTGATTATTTTTGGACAGATCTTAATGTCGATGGTATTTGACCATTTTGGCTTGCTCGGCACTGAAAAAACCCCGATTAACTGGCAACGCTTATTGGGTGGCGTGGTGATTTTTATTGGTGTGCTTCTCACTTTCCAACGCTAAGACCTCATTCCTAAGCACCTCACAAGAAATGAGTACATTCTGTGTCTACTGTCACGGCTGTAACAAGCAGCAAGTATGAATTAAAACAACTGTTTCATTTAATGATCCCGATATTGATCACGCAGTTTGCGCAAGCGGGATTTGGTCTCATTGATACCATCATGGCTGGACACATATCTGCCAATGACCTTGCAGCCATTGCTATCGGGGTTGGTTTATGGATACCAGTCATGCTGCTATTCAGTGGCATTATGATTGCAACCACCCCATTGGTGGCCGAAGCCAATGGGGCACGTACACCTGAGAAAATTGCCACCATTGCCCGTCAGTCGTTATGGGTCGCATTATTTTTAGGGATCATTGCTGCATTAGTCTTACAAGCCATGCCGCTGCTTTTACCGTTATTTGGTGTTCCTGAGGCACTGCTGCCAAAGGCCAGTTTATTTCTACACGCCATTAGTTTAGGTATGCCTGCCGTCACCATGTACGCAGCTTTACGTGGTTACTCAGAAGCATTGGGGCATCCGCGTCCAGTCACTGTGCTGAGTCTATTGGCCTTAGTGGTGTTAATTCCACTGAACTTTATTTTTATGTATGGTTTAGGCCCAGTCCCTGAATTAGGTTCTGCAGGATGTGGTTTTGCCACCGCGATTTTGCAATGGTTGATGTTCTTTGCTTTGGCGATGTACGTTTTCAAAGGATCGGCCTATCAAAAAACCCAACCTTTCGCTGCTTTTGAAAAAATGAACAGTGAATGGATCAAACGTATTTTAAAACTCGGCTTTCCTATTGGCTTAGCCATTTTCTTTGAAGTCAGTATTTTTAGTACAGCCGCTATTGTGTTGAGTCCCTTGGGCGAAGTCACCATTGCAGCGCATCAGGTGGCCATTTCGATTACCTCGCAATTGTTTATGATTCCAATGTCACTGGCGATTGCGCTGACCATTCGGGTCGGTACCTATTATGGGGAAAAGAACTGGCTGGCTATGCGAAAAGTCCAGAAAGTCGGTATGTTTACAGGGACGGTATTTGCCCTGATTACCATGCTCTTGCTTTGGCTTTTACGTAATGAAATTGTGTCACTGTATACCAATGACTATGATGTGACTCAGCTTGCGGTGTACTTGGTGTTGTTCGCGATTGCCTATCAATTAATGGATGCATGGCAAGTCAGTGCCGCAGGATGCTTACGCGGCATGCAAGACACTAAAGGGCCGATGTGGATCACTATGATCGCGTATTGGATCATTGCCTTCCCTGTCGGGATCTATCTTGCACGCTTCACTACGACTGGTGCTGCAGGCGTTTGGGTTGGTCTAATTGTGGGTCTGACTGTCGCATGTACACTGCTACTTACGCGTTTATTTATGATGAATAAACGTTTAGCACATGCGGGATAAGCCCTAAAAAATCATCTAAAAAGTTACTTAAAAAAGACGGCTACGCTATGCAGAAGATTAATGCAAATTAACACCCTGCATAGCAACGCCATAAATAAAAAAGCACGAAGAAGAGGAAAATAAACATGTCCCATGTATTTCGCTCGATCAGTCTCTGTCTGAGCTTAAGCTTTTCCATGTCACTACAGGCTGAACAAACAATCAACCGACATGAATTTCCTTTATATCACGCACCCATCAAAGTTCAATCACAACCCGAATTTGATTACATCAATCAAGCACTTTGGACAGCCTTTCGCTTTTATCATGAACAACAAGCGGACTCATATACCACACGTTTAAAATTAAGTTGTCAGCAGACTGGTATGGCATATACCTTTCAGGACTTCATCAAGGCCAATCAAAAGTTTGCCTCTGCGGATGATCAGGATTTTATCGTGACGCAAAACCTTATCACCTTGAATGAAAATTTACACCATAATCAATGCAGCAAATATCTCAGTCCACATTTAGAACTCGAAAAAACTGAATCTAGCGAAGCAGCAAAAACCAACTAATTAAGCGCCTCGATGGCATTTTTTAAACCTTGTGGCACTTGGCTGGCATCTTCTACGTCTTTCACGATCACCTGCCCGACGATCACATCTGTCCCATTAAAACTCATGGTTGGTGAGCCATACAATTCATAGCCTTCATTTAAAGCTTTGGTCACACGGGCACAGAAATTGACATCATCTTTACCGGTTAAATAGCGATACACTTTCATCGTTCAGTTCTCTTCTAGCGACGCGATATTTTAAACCATTCAGCGCGTGGCTTAAATTTGCCTGAATTATTTTCAGTATTTACATTTTTGCCCATCATTTTATCAATGGAAATAAAGTCTTAACAATTTAAAGTAGGCAGTTTGTGTTTTGTCGCCTATGATCGGTATTAGATAATAAATGATGATCTTGAGGAACATCACATGGCAAAAACGGCTAGCACACCGGGTCGTCGCTTTATGAAACTTGCCAGTATGACGGCAAGCATTGCTACTAAAACCGTTTCCAATTCCATCCGCAATATCACTGCCGATGAAGAACAGAAAAATGCATCTCGCAGTAAACTTTTTCAGGACATCGGTCTGCAAATTGCAGACACTTTGGGTGAAATGAAGGGTGCGGTGATGAAAGTCGGACAAATTGCCTCGCAGTACAAAGACATTTTTCCACCTGAAGTCGCAAAAGCGATCAGTAAATTACAACGCCAAGCGCCAGCCATGCCTTTTGCTGAAATTAAGGCTCAAGTAGAACAAGAACTCAGCAAACCCCTCGCGCAAATTTTTAAAAGTTTTGAAGAACAACCTTTTGCCGCTGCATCCATTGGGCAGGTGCATAAAGCCGTGTTACCTAATGGTCAGCAGGTGGTGGTGAAAGTGCAATATCCGGGTGTCGAAGAAGCCTGTGAAAGTGATTTAAAACAAGTTCGGCTTGCCCTTCGTCTGATGGGCGTATTGAAAATTGATCGGAAGTTACAAAACAAGCTATTTCGTGAAATTCAGGACAGTTTGGACAACGAACTGAACTATGAAATTGAAGCGCAAAACTTAGATGTGGCCCGTGCGTTTCATAGTGCGCTGGATGACAAAATCATCATTCCACAGGTCTATAAAGATTATTCTTCACGTCATATTTTGACTCTAAGTCTAGAGCTTGGCGACAGTATAGAAACTGCCAGCACATGGTCACAAGAAACACGAAATGCCTTGGGAAGACGGTTATTCCGTGCCATTGGCCGTGAAATTTTCTTCCTTAAACGTTTCCACTGTGACCCACATCCGGGCAACTTCGCCTTTCGTGAAGATGGTTCAGTCATCGTGTATGACTACGGCGGTGTGAAAACCCTGTCTCCTGAAATCGTGTCACACTTTAAGCAATTGATTAATGCTGCACGCAAGCACGATATTCCACTGATGGAACAGCAACTCGATGCCCTACATTCCCTCAATGAACTCGGTAAATTCCCTGCGGAGTTGTATGAACAATGGCTTGAAGTACTGATGCGTCCACTGACCACACAATACGACTTTGCTGAAAACTCAGCGCACCATGACGGGGTAGAATTAATTAAACCTTCTCTTAAATACTGGGATGTGTTTAAACCGTCACCGGATACCTTGATGGTGAACCGGACTGTTTCAGGGCATTATTGGAATTTGATTCATTTGAAAGTGAATGACAATCTCAATGATCTCTTTGATGAGTTGGTCCCACCTAGCGCTTAAGGGAGCGTAAAGCGCTGATGATTGCCCGATGAATTTCGGGCAATATTTGCATTTTATATTGTTATGTTATAACATTTCTTTAATCAATAAGTTTAAGGAACAGAAGAATGCGTGCCAACATCCATCCCGAATACCGTGAAGTGCTCTTTCATGACACCAATGCCAATGCCTTTTTTGTCATTGGTAGTACTTTAAGCACCAATCAAACCAAAGAGTTTGAAGGCAAAACTTATCCATATGTGACGCTCGATATCTCAAGTGCATCACACCCTTTTTATACAGGTGAACAACGTCAAGTAAATAATGAAGGACGTATTGCGAACTTTAATAAACGCTTTGCACGTTTCAAACGCTCACAATAAGTTCAGTCTCGATTAAGTTTTTGCTTTTAAAATTAAAGCATTGAAGAAGTTCAGGGTTCCCCTCCTCCAGCCTGAGCTTCTTTTTTTTATGTCTGAAATTTTGTGGTTTTCAAGCGTTGTTTTAAACATCTATTTTTAAAATCGACTGAAATAAGTAATATCCCAGCCCCAATACGATGACACCAATTACCACACTAGAAATGGCATAACTAAATGCCAGCCCACTTTGCCCTTGTCTGAGCAGTTGAAAGGTTTCTAAGCCGAAACTGGAAAATGTGGTAAAGCCACCTAAGATTCCGACCATAAGCAATAAGCGTGCTTCATTTTGTAGAACCGGATATTTTTGGCTAAATGCAAAGAACGCACCTGCACAAAAGCAACCTAAAATATTCACCCACCATGTAGCCCACGGAAAGAGCACGGTTGGCTTGGCCAATAATAGTCCTGCCGCATAGCGAAGTGTTGCCCCAATTGCGCCGCCACATGCGACCAAAAGCCAGTTCATAGTTGTCCTACTTCAACATCATTGGTATCTACAATTTAGGCAACAGTCTGCCTAAGGTCGCCCTTCAATATACACGCATTTAATTTACGCAAATAGTGTTAAATGTTTGGGCCAAAGCTTGCTATAGTCTGCAACACTTTGCGGTATTTTTTATTGAAAGAGGACATTATGGCTCAGGAATTATTAGATCAACTTCAAGCAGGGACTGCGAAATTTTCAGATGTGATTGCATTTATTGAAGCGCGTTATAACCACACACCAACTGCTTTTACCAATGGCAAACAAGCCAATGCAGCGACTGAAAACCAAGGCAGTGCCAAAGTATTTTCTTTTGCCCAATTGAATGGTCTAAACCAAGCTGAAACCTTAAGTCTTTTTGCTGAACATTATGCTGCTGTTTTGGCGACACCAGACGCAACTGACCACCAAAACATTCGCCAATTTATGCAAAATGGTTGGGAAGGTATTCAATTTGACGGTCAAGCGCTCAGCGCGAAATAATACATACGTGGACGTTTTAAATCAGTTCGTCTGCAATAAAAAAGCCAGTATAAATACTGGCTTTTTTTATCGTTCATCATCGGTTCAAATCAAGACACTCGTACTCTACAAGTCCATTCAGCCATCGCGGTTTTTTCCCAAGCCCGTGCATGCTTCAAATGTAGTAATTCTTCACCCGCAGTCGTTGCAGTAAAACGATAAGTTTTTTGACCGCCTACGCCTAGTACTGGTGTCGTATCCGCAGCAGCTTGTTGTTGAGCTGACTGAAACACTTCTTCAACTTTAAAAAGTTTCGGTTGCTCAGCCAAAGACCATACATAACCAGTACTTGGATTTTCGTTTAACAGTACTTCCAAAGTCTGTCCACGATCCATCTCAAGCAAGGTCGGACAACTTTGCTGTTCAGTAAATACATGGGTTTTCCCATCTACAGTTGAACTCATACTGGTACATCCACCAAGCGCCAAACCACTCGCCATCATTAGACTCAAAATAAGCTTTTTCTTTATCGTCATTTTCATCATCAAATTATTTTACCTTGAATCTAATGCACACCGATTTCAATACGATCTCGATGCAATCGAAGTTTAGCCTTTGACTTTTTCAATCCACTGAATCGAACTGACACGAAAAACCTCACAAGCCCCATCACCCGTATCTGTTGGGGTCAAAGATGAAGTCCAAACCAAATCTTTGTCTTTCACCTCAACCAAATCCCCTTTTAAACGCACAAGATCGCCACGTTTCACTTGAGTAATTTGTTTCGCAATTTGCGGGTTTGCAGGAATGATGTGCATATTCGACACCATCATCATGGCTTGCTTTTGCGGTACAGGAACGCGATCCATTTTCCAATTTAAGAAACGGTCATATTGATTGACTGAAATCGTACGAGCTATTTCTGGCTCTGCAAATAAACCCCAACTGACCGCATAATCGATCGGAGAAAATTTTGCTTGTTCATCTGTTTGATAGGTTTTTGAACCTAAAATTCGGAAATCACCTTTAAATTCTTTCAAGGTAGAAATTGACTGGCCTTTGGCAACAGGTGCTAAGCCTTTGGCAATATTATAATCTGAAGACGCTTGGACACCGACATTCAATAAAAAGCCTGCAAGCACAGTACTTAATGCAATTCGCTTGATCATCGCGTTATCCTCTTACCCTGTAATACTTCACATTACTCAATTTTCATTCTGCAATTGAGCCGACTTCATCTATACATAATGCCCCAACCTGAACATGAGCTTAAAATCCCGTAGTTTGAGCGTGATGAATGTCGTTTTTACTAGTTGTAACTCTATATTACGCACACAGTCTGCATAAACCTTATGAACTTGGTAACAAAATGCTGTTATTCAGTCAATTGGTCCATATCCACGCCCTACCACATGATTTAAAATTAAAAAGACATGAATTACACTTTAAAAAAAGCCAACAACAATACCCGCTATGATTTATAAATTTTATCAACAACACATTTTTCCGCATCTTTTAAATCAAGTCATGCAAGTGCCGAGCCTGATGGATAAACGACGCGAACTCCTGTTAGCCGTATCTGGTGAGGTGCTCGAAATTGGCTTTGGTACAGGTTTGAATTTAGCGTTTTATCAAAATGTCGATACGGTTTTTGCCCTTGAGCCCAATCCTGATATTTTTCATTTAGCTGCTGAACGTGTACATGCTGCGCCCTTTGAGGTACAGCATATTTTAGCCGGTGCTGAAAAATTACCCTTTGCAGATGAAAGTCTAGATCATGTCGTGAGTACATGGACCTTATGCAGCATTGCCGATATTGAAACTGCGCTTGAAGAAATCTACCGTGTCCTTAAACCAACAGGGATATTTCATTTAATAGAGCATGTACAACACAATGAAAATCGGAAAATTAAGCAGTTACAACACCTACTGACGCCCATTCAAAAGAAAGTCGCGGATGGCTGTCATCTGGATCGTAATATGCAAAAGTTGCTTGAAGATGCCCAGTTTGAATGTTTTGAAACGCAGTATTTTGATGCTGAAGGCATTCCAAAAATTGGACAACGCATGTTGCTCGCCCGCGCACGGAAGTTGAGTTAAAGCGTCCAAGGCCATGTTTGAGCACAATCAAATCTAGATAAAATTACCTAGTCTTTGATTAGTCGAATGGCATTAATTTTTAGGATATGACAGGGCTTTTTATTCAACACATTATAGGTGTTATACGACTTCCCAGTTTTGGTGGAATGCACATCCACCCATTCACCCAAAATCTCCACGCGATCACCTGATTTTAAACGCCGAATACGATTTGAAACGTCTTCGGATTGAGCTATCACACTAACATTTTGCAATTCGGACTTGAGCTGTTCAATTTGTGTCGAGGGCACGTCTTTCGCTTGCACGCTAAAACAGCGGTTCTGCTGCGACCATTCAAGATGGTATTTTAAAGACTGGATATCATTTGCGCCTGAACTCAGTAGCAGATCAATATTGCTGACATAGGCCAAGTCTTGAAAGCCACCCACCACGGTCGGTACTGCCGGATGTAATGTACGACTACTGGCACTGTAGTAGCGTTTATCCAACAGCACATATTCACCGGAAAATGCCTGAGTCGGTGTGACCTGAAAATTTTTCAGCACACCAGTCTGCTCTAAATGTGGAATGGCACGAAAATATTCAGACCATATCCACAGCATGAGCGCAAAAACGGCTGCAGTCGCTAAGAGTTTTTCCATGTGGATATTCTGTCCTTATTACTTTTCGACGGTTCTGAGGCTGAGTCACGCGAGCTTAAATATGCTCAAAATCAATTCGGATGGTTTCAAAACGCACTCGCCCTTCGGCAATGGCTTGAGCAATCGCTTGTTGCCCTTTGGTCAAACGTGCGCCACCACTTTTAATATCAATCAGCACCACTTCGATGTCTTCAGCGAGGCCATCGCCATCACGAAAGTCGGTATAGCCATCAAAAACCACATAATCGATCGGGTCACCGAGAAACTTTGCATCGCTAGGTAAATACTGAAATTCAGGCATGATCGGCGCCATTTGTTCGGCCATTTTGCCTTTTAAAACAGCACGACTGGTATTTACACTGCGTTTTTGTGCATGGGCCAAGGCCTGCTGATGTTCCAATTCTAGTTCTGCAATATATTGCTCGTATTCTGCCTTAATCCTTCCATTGCGACTGCCACTTAAAATTAAGGTGGTCAGTACAATCCCAATACACGCGCCAATGAGCATGGCCATCCAGACAGACATTTAAAATTCCTAATCTTTTTAATATATTACAGCGAAACCTATAGAAAAAACTTAGACTTTGGTTCTTTGTCATATTCCCCGCATTAAACAATGATATGCTAGGGATGAGCAGAATAAAATCTATTTAGGTCGATGAAAACGATATTAATTGCCAATCAAAAAGGTGGTTGTGGCAAAACCATCACAGCAATCAGTTTAGCCTCTGCACTTACGCAAAAAGGTTATAAAGTGGCCTTGGCAGATGCTGACAATCAAAAGTCTGCACGTCAATGGCTCAAACAGCGCCCAGAGACTGCAGCCCCAATTCAGAGCCTAGATTGGCGTCATGAAAAGTCGATTGGTGATGTGCCGAAAGGGATTGAATATCTAATTATCGATGCACCGGGTGCGTTATCGGGTGAACATTCAGATCAGTTGGTCAGTGAAGCTCATGCCATCATTACCCCGCTACAACCATCTTTCTTTGACATCGACTCGACCCGTCGTTTTTTAAAGCATTTGCAAGAAATTAAACGGATTCGTAAAGGTAAAGTCCAAATCTTATTGTTGGCCAATCGCGTCAAACCCAATTCTGCTCATTCCAAAGAAATTCAAGATTTTTTCAATAAAGTTGAACAGCAGCCCGTTGCTTGGATTTCTGAACGTACCGCTTATGGTCAACTTGCCATGCAAGGTCTTTCGGTTTTTGACAAAACGCAAAAATTGTACCTCGGTATGCAACAACAATGGCAACCTGTGCTCAATGCCATTATTGAAGACGAAGCCGAGTGGTTTTAACCCATCATTCCACATTTTGTTGATATAAAGGCCAATCTTGCAAGGATCTAGCCTGAAAGATATTCACCATAAGTTAACAAGCTCTCGTTTTCGGGAGCTTTTTTTTCGGTTAAGATTGAACACAACATGATGAAAAAATCAGAGCACGCATTGCCAACGTTCGCACCTACATTACAAAAAGTCTTATTGTTCGGATTATTTTTTATCCTGATTTTTTTGAGCTTTAGCGTACTCAAATACTTTATTGTGCCCGTTGTTTGGGCAGCGATTATTGCTTATATGACTTGGCCGCTGTATCAATCGGTGCATCGTTTTTGTGGCAATCGTGCAAATCTAAGTGCGGCGCTGATGATCTTACTGGTGGTGCTCGTGGTAGGTCTGCCGGTGATTTTTGCGATCTTCTTGCTACAACATGAAGGCCGTAACTTGTATTTTGAATTACAAAAGCAAGTTTTCTCTGGTCATGTCAATGTGCCTGATTTTATTCGCCAACTGCCGTTTATTGGTAAAGAAGTCAGTCGTACCCTGCATGAGCTGAACAATGACCCAAACAGTATTATTCAATCGGTACAAATTTGGATTCAGGGGCATTTGAACTACGGTAAAGTTTTGGTCGGCGAAGTCAGTAAAAATATCTTTAAGCTGTGTTTTGCCGTGATGTCTTTATTTTTCTTCTATCGTGACGGTCAAACCATTTTAAGTCAGGTCAGTAAAGCCCTCGAAATGGTCATTGGGCCTCGTATTCATCATTATCTTGCCACCATCTCGGATACCACACGTGCCGTAGTATATGGCATCGGTCTTACCGCCATTGCCCAAGCTTTACTTGCCGGTGTGAGCTATTTTGTCGCCGATGTGCCTAACCCGATGTTACTAACCATCATTACCTTCATGTTGGCACTGATTCCGTTTGGACCACCAATTTCATATACCGCTGTGTCGTTGTGGTTATTTTCACAAGGTCAAACCATCGAAGCCATTGGCGTCATGGCTTGGGGTGTTTGTGTGGTGAGTACGGCCGATAACGTGATTCGCCCTTTAGTGATTTCAGGGGCAACGCAGATTCCATTCTTATTAATCATGTTTGGTGTTTTGGGTGGGATCGCCAGTTTCGGTCTTGTCGGTTTATTTATCGGGCCAGTGATCTTAGCTGTATTGTTAGCCATTTGGCGTGAATGGTTGCATGAAACCCAAATTGAACCCGTCATGATGCCCAAAGCAACATTGGCACATGACTTAGACAATATGGATGATAAGCCTGAACAACCTTAATTCAGGCTTGAATTCCTTAAACAAATATTACAATCAAATACTTAAATTATCTGTCATCCTGTATCCGCATCTGTTTCAATGGTTGAAATTCCATAAAAACAGACAGGATGCCAAACATGTCTTCACTATTTAAATTCGGTGCGCTTGCTGCGGTCAGTGCCCTGATGTTTACAGGCTGTGCGAGTACCTCGACTTCAACAGGTCTGAATGCAAAAACCGTGACGGTCAATGCCGTGACTGCTCAAGGTATTGGTCAAAGCATCGGTCAAATTAACTTGGTTGATAGCCCTGCTGGCTTGGTTATTCATACCAATTTAACCCAGCTTCCTCCGGGTCCACACGGTTTCCATATTCATGAAAAAGGCTCTTGTGCCCCAGCTGAAAAAGATGGAAAAGCGGGTGCTGCACTCGCTGCGGGTGGTCACTTTAACCCTAAAGCGGCACCTCACCACGGTACACCGTTAACCGGTCACATGGGTGACTTACCGATCCTTCAAGTTCAAACGGATGGCACAGCAAAAGTGAATTTAATTGCACCACGCTTGAAATTGGCGGATGTACAAGGCTTAGCCATCATGGTCCATGCTGGTGGTGATAATTACTCAGATGACCCTAAACCTCTAGGCGGTGGCGGTGACCGTATTGCCTGTGGTGTGATTCAATAATCGACCTTGCACATAGATTTGAATAAGCGGACTTTAAGTCCGCTTTTCTATTGAATAAAAATTGACAGTTCACAGAAAAAAGCTCAGTCTAATTTACAAAATCATTTAAATACTTCATAACTCTGTGAACACGCGACTCTCTTGGTTTCAACAGTTTCAATCCAGTGCAATCATTATGTATTGCCTGCAAATTTGTATTGTTTTGAGTGGCACCACGCTCGGATTATATTTTCTCGATTTTCATAGTTTTATTGTTCCCGTCACCTTAGGTGCGATTGCCACCGCACTCACCGACTTTGATGACCGGCTCAGCATCCGACTGCGTAATTTGTTCTATGTCTGCATACTCTTCTTTAGTGTCAGTAGTATTTTAGATTTTCTCTCTCCTTATAAGCTGCTGTTTATCTTGTATCTTTCACTGTCCAGTGCAGGGTTTATTTTATTGGGGGCTTTGGGGCAACGCTATGCCACGATTTCTTTTGGCACGATTTTACTATCGATCTACACCATGTTCGGCTTGGGCGAATATGACACCTGGTATTTTCAACCTAGTTGCTTTGTTCTAGGGGCCTTATGGTATGGCTTCACCTCGATTTTCTTTTACTTGATTAAACCCACCCTACCCGTACAAGACAATCTCTCGCGTTGTTTTCTACAAATCGCCGAAGTACTGAATGCAAAAGCACGCTTATTCGACCCAGATAATGTCGACAATGTAGAACACTTACTGTATGAATTATCGCTCAAAAACAGTGATGTCATCCCGAGTTTAAACACGACCAAAGCTTCTTTACTCACCCGTTTAAAAGCCTCAAGAGCAAATAAAAACACCATCTACTGGCTGAATTTATATTTCTTGGCACAAGATATTCACGAACAGGCCAGTGCGAATTATTTACACTACGAACAAATTCATCAAAATTTTAGCCGTACAGATTTAATTTTCCGTTTTCAAAAAAATATTCGATTACAAGCACAGGCTTGCCAACAGTTGGCCTACTGCATTTTGCATCGACAGCCCTATCAGCCTGATCCCATTACTGCGCAAGCACTGGCACATTTGCATGCCTCTTTGCAGGAGTGGATGGCCAATAATCCGCAAAATATAGAAGTGAAAAATCTACAGCTGATCTTGAGTAATTTGGACAGTGTGCAAGAACGTTTTTCGCATGTGCAGGATTTAGATCATTCACAGCAACAGGCCTATCAGCAGCATATCGACAACCTCAATTTACTCGACGACGACATTCACGGCTGGCATGATTTATGGCTCAAACTGAAACAGCATTTGAGTCCTGAGTCTGCCTTATTTCGCCATGCCGTTCGCATCGCCTTTGTCTTTGCTATGGGCTATGCCATTTCCCTCTTGCCGTTTGCCAAAAATGGCTACTGGATTTTATTGACCAGTTTATTTGTCTGTCAGATGCGTTATTTTGCGACCAAAAGTCGTTTAAAAATGCGGACATTGGGAACCATATTAGGGGTCTTACTTGGCATTCCTATTTTGTATTTTGTGCCGAGTGTCGAAGGTCAATTGCTACTGACGATTATTTTTGGCGTGTGCTTTTTCTATCTGAGTGCCAAAAAATATGCCATGGCGACCCTCATGGCAACCTTAATGGTCTTGCTGATTTTTAATTTAAAAGGCGCTGGTTATGCGGTCATTTTACCGCGTATCGTTGATACCCTACTCGGCTGTTTTATTGCATGGTTTGCAGTGAATGTCATCTGGCCAGATTGGGACTTTCGCAATATTTCCAAGACCATTCAAAAAAGCTCTGCTGCGACCTTGCATTATTTTGATGCCGTGGTTGAGCAATATCTCCATGGGAAAACCAATAGCATTGCTTATCGGCGCGCCCGTCGTTCAGCCCATAATGCTCAAACTGAATTGTCGAGCATGATTTCAAGTTTAAGTACCGAACCTGAACCCGACCAAACTTTGATTCAACATGCTTTTCGCTATTTGGTCTATAGCCATAGTCAGCTCAGTTATATTTCGGCACTGGGGAGCCACCGTGAACAAGTACAAGACCAACAAGTCCTTGAACTGCTGCAATGGTGTCAAAGCACCCTAGACGACGTCTTAATTCAGCAAAAACCGCTCAACCCTGAGAAAATTCAGCAAAAACTTTTCGAAATTCAAACACTCAGCACTGAAGAAATGCGGTCTAATCACCTACAACTGGTGCTCAAGCAAATCAGTTTATTATTAGAAACATTAGCCGAACTGATTCAGCTTCGAACACAGCTGATTCAGGCGGAAATTAAATAAAATCATTTGAGACTCATGATGAAAATGCTTAGTTTAGGTTTTAAACGCCTCATATTGCCTATGATTGTGGCGACCTCATGTTTAGCTGCGTCTTCTGTTTTTGCAGCACCGACAACACAAGATTTAAAACGTATTTTGGAATGTCAGGCCGATTACGACACCTACCATGACACTTTACTCGACTATGAAAAGGCTCTGGGCCAATTGGGTTGGAAACGCCATGATGACCCACATCAGCCGTTTATTTATATCTATAAAAATAAGCAGGCTGTAGAGTTTTTTGGCATGCCGACCCAAGAAATTGGCCTGTCTTCCAATGCAGTATTCGCAATCTATCGCCAAGCCGATGTGAAAAAACTTGCCCAAAAATATGGTATTGAACAACATCCGATGTTTGCCAATTTGCCGTTTTTCCGTGGTGAAAAAATCCTACGCACGGAAGCTGAAACGGATGATCTGCATGCCATCAATCACAAACTAAGCCTGTCTGAAATGACCGGAAAAAGCCCAATGATTTTACTCGGCTGTAACTATGAATTTGATCAGGGTTCAATTGAGGATGCCTTAGCGGATCTAGAAAATTAATCCGAGCAGATGACTCAGAATTAACTTTAAAAACACTTACTTAGACTCAATATGCGGATCAATTATTTCAACAGGAACGCTTCGTTCCTGCTGTGCTTTCAGGTACACTCAAGACTGAAATCACTTTGAATTTAGACTTCGCATGAATATCAAGACCTTACGCTTTGTGGGCCTACTCGAAGGCATCTCCTTTTTATTATTATTGTTCATTGCTATGCCAATGAAGTACCTGATGGATAATCCAATATTGGTCAAATACGTCGGTATGGGACATGGCGTCTTGTTTATTGCCTTCTTGGTGGTGCTATTTGTGGTCTGTGAAAAGCAAAAATGGTCGCTTAGCGTATTTCTAATGGGCTTAATTGCATCAATTTTGCCTTTTGGCCCGTTTATTTTCGATCGTAAATTAAAAAATGCAGAACAACCTGCAACATCAAATTAAGACGGTATACAACAAATAAAAAAGCCCAATGTTGTTCTACACAGCATTGGGCTTTTTCTATAATGGCATGAACTCGAATTTAAAATTCACCCGTCAATTTACGTTGTCGCATAATATCTCGCACCACCAAGCGTGGTAGGCTGAACCACAAGATAATGAGGGTAAATCCTGCCAAACTATAGGCCCAAAGGCCAAAGTTTTCATACAGCACGCGCACGATTTCAATCACGGCAAAGAACGTCAGCATCATGATCACAGACACTGCCGCAGCCACAGTGCCCTTCGACATTTCAGACGACATTAAGGCAAAACGATAGAGCACAGAAAAGCTAATCCCTTCACCAAAACTGACTAAAGTCATACCAAGAATGAGCAATGTCAGAAAATAACTTTCAGTCATCGTCCCAATCACCACGAGGCTCGTTCCGAGTAACATCAAAGGTAGCCCGATCATCACAGACTGACCTAGAGGCAATTTGTCGATGATTTTAATCAGGACAATATTACCGAGGATCAGACCGCCCAAAACGGGAAACTGCGCCATGCCGTATTGCATGCTAGTCAGTCCTAGCTGCTCCACCAATATCACTGGAGATAGCGCAATCCACAGCATCAGTGGCATAGCCACCATCGGTAGGCCCAGTGTCAACGCCAAAAAGCGTTTGTTTTTTAACACCTGTTTAAAGTCATCGATAATATAACCCACCGGTTGCTTTGGAATACTGATGTGCTGAGTCGGCATCTTGGCTTTTAAACCAAACCAACTCAGAAAAGATAGAAATGCGATTCCTATGAAGCCCCAATGCCATGACACGTGATCAATCATAAAGGCACCGAGGACGGGTCCGATCAGTGGCGCTAGTAATGAAATATTCGCCATGATCGCCATGACTTTGATGGCATCTCGCTCTTCAAAAGTTTCCTGAACAGCAGCATAGCCCACGGCAGAAATAACCGATAAGCCGAAACCTTGTAAAAAACGCAACGTTAAAAAGCTTTCGATATTATGCGTGAGCAATATCGCTAGACAGCATAAGCTAAAGAATGCCACACCACCCAACAGGACTTTTTTACGGCCTAATCGATCTGACAAAGGCCCTAATATCGCAGCGACACAGGCACCTCCTAATAAGTAAAATGACATCGACGAGGGTGCCCATGCACTACTCACGCCAAACTCTTGGGTAATCGCCAGCATGGCGGGTTGGACTAAGTCGTTGCCGATATAGACAGAAAATTCAAATAAAACCAGTGCCAAGGGAAACATTAAGGTGGCACGACTTAATTTTGTGGTTTGTACGTTTTGCATTGTTATCTACATATCAAATGTGTGCTGTCGAGCTTGAAATGACAAATAGGGAGAGACACTTCAGCCCAATGACGAGCACTGTAATATTAATTTTAAAAATGAATTTGCGGCGTATCCGCCATATGTGCGTCGTATTCACAAGACGCTAGATAGAGATAAAATGAACTTCAACGAACCGATCTGTCGGTTTGAGTCCGACTATTTTAACAGTGTTTGCTGGCGTTGTATTGGTCTTTTTACTTAGCCACTTTTATGGTTTTTCATTGTCTGCTTTTTGGATAAAGCGACCTTGTTTTAGGTCCTCATAGGCTTGCATGACTTCTGCAAAATGATTCATCACAAAATAGCCTCGCCCATAGATGGGTTCATTTAAAGGCTGCGCCGATAAATACAATATGTGGCTATCTTCGACTGCTGTCAATTCGACATTTTCACCTTGGCTCGACATGACTGCCATATGCTGTGCATTTAATAGTTCATCCGTTTCATTAAATTTCAGTTTGCCTGAGCGTAAATACACAAGTGTGGTATCCCCCTCTTGTGCAGGTAGTGTGATGCTTTGATTGGCACTGACAAAGACATCAAATACTTGCATAGGTGTATGTGTTTCTGCGGGGCCGTGGGCTGTTAAATAATGCCCTGCAATGACCCGTACATAACCTGCATCTTGGGCTAAATCGACCTTTGGAATATTGGCTTTGGCTAAGCTCTGATAGCGTGCAGGATTCATTTTATCTTTGGCAGGCAGGTTGACCCAAAGTTGCAAGATTTCAAATGCTCCGCCCCGCTGTGCAAAGGCTTGGCTAAACACTTCTTCGTGCTGAATGCCTGAAGCAGCAGTCATCCACTGTACATCGCCCTCACCAATGACACCACCGCCGCCAGTCGTATCATGATGTTCAAGTTCACCTTTAAACACCAATGTGACGGTTTCAAAGCCTCGATGTGGATGTTCCAACACGCCTTTTTTCAGTTTGGTTGGTTTCAGCACTCCAGGCCCTAAATGATCGAGCAATAAAAAAGGCGAAACGGTATTCCCCAATTCATAATGGGAAAATACTGAAGTCACTGGGGCAAAGTCACCTACAGCTGAGCCTGAGTCATTGACGTGAATAAAAGCGAGGGTTTTCATATTATTGTAAGCATACTTTTTGATGCTTTGATCTTAGCCTATCAAGTGAGGCTATTCGATAGGCTAAGTAGTTTTCAGTGTCGCAGTTTTAGGATGCTTCTTCTAAGTTTGAGTCAACTTCGAATTTCACTTCAGGATTAGGCTTAAACTCTAGCCATTTATTTTTCATCCACTGCTCTACTTTGTCTTTACCTAAAATAGCCAATAAATTATTGAGCAGTGAAAATTTGGCAGTTTTATCATAATGATATATCACTACCCTGACATTACGATCCATATCATCATTCAAACTGAACAAGTCAATAATGTAATCTTTATCAGAAATATCTAGCGAATGTCCCCAAATATAAAAATTTAAATCTAGCATAGTCTCACTGTTTTTAATTCTATTATTTAAAACATTTCTATAAGCACTTCTATTTTCTCCTTTAAGTTGTTCGTATAAATCGATCTGGCTTTTTCTATTAGATAATATTTTATTCTTGTACACATCTAAAAATAGATAATCTGTATCTTTAAAAAGTTTTTGATGATATTTAGTAAAACCATAAGCTTTTAGCTTTTTAAGTGCGTCATCGTCTAAGTCAGAAACACCGAGAACAATATTCTGCTTTTCACCATGGCTACCATGTAAGAATTCAACATCCGCATAATCATAAAGTCGTTTATAGGTATTTGTATAATTGAAAGATAAAATTTTGTCAGGATTTATCCAATAATCTAAAGGAGTTATTAATTGTCGCTTAGGTTCAAGACAAGTGACTATAAGCTCTAAATATTTATTAAATATCTCAACAAAATTTTCTAATTCTTGATGTAAGTTTGACATAATTTTATCAATTTTTACTTTATAACATCCATGCTGATATTGAACATTATCATTTGCGATATAAAATTTAAAATTTGCATCTTCATCGTCAGAATAGACTTCAGTCATTTGATAATATATCCCGAATTCTTCATCCAAAAATTCGCGCTGTGCATAATATCCACTTTTAGTAATTTTTAATAATTCAAGAATATGACAATTTTCTATTGTCAGAAAAATTTTGCCTAACGGTGCATCTGTACTGAAAAATATTTCTTTTGAAGATAAGCCTTGCTCATTCGATATTTTTTCTATTTGTAAAAGAAAACTTGCTAATACTTTTAAAACGTCATTTATTTTTAATTCAAAGTCAATCCAAGTTTTTATTTCTTGCACATGATTTTTAAAGTAGCTATACCAACTATTTTCTTTTAATAAATTTTTAAGATTATTTAACTGCCCTCCTTCTAAAGTTATTATTTCTGTTTTATAGAATTCCTTTGTTTTATTAATAAACCAATTTTCACGACATTTCGAAAATAACTCCTCAAAACTCATTGTGTCACCTGTATGAGTTTCAATAGCATCCATCACATCCATAAAATGATCATACTTCGTCGGCAAATAATGCGACAAATCAAAGCCGTTACCCACAATCAAAATATTCATTGTTCTTATTTACCCCAATAAAAAAGCGCATCAATCGATACGCTTTTTATGAGGCACACATGCCTAAATTTCAACCATAAATCAAAGATTTATTAAGGACATTTCGCCGATTGGAAAGTCTTGGTATTTTTACCACGTTGGCACTGATATTCCTTTTGCGTATTTACACGCTGCCAGTCACCATCCACCAATCTAAAACTATAAATGGTACGAACAGATTTCACCGAATCATCCATCAAACCTGTTTCCGTCACTTTCACCTGCCCCGCATTTGGCGACTCGACACGGTTAAAGTACTGACGAATTTCTACAGTCGACAGCTCTTTACGCAAATCAGGACGTTCTTTTAATACCTGATCGAGTGGCGTAGCAGAAGAACCGACTTTAGACACAATTTTCTGCGTTGTCGCACAACCCGCCAACATCCCCACACACAATGCAGACACAGCAATTAAACGATACATAGAAGCAACTCAAATTTATTATTCAGTCCTATCATGCCGAACATTTGTCCAAAACACTATTTAAGCAATGTAAAAGAAGTACCTCACTCCATAAAATCAACGTGCTGTTTCTCATCCATACGCAGCTAAAAAGGCGTGCTATAACCATAAAAAAAACGCATCCGAAGATGCGTTCTAGTACGTCTTTAAAAATTAAAGATCGAACAATTTACCTGGGTTCATAATTGCATTTGGATCGAATACTTTTTTCAATGCTTTCATATATTCGATTTCTTCTGCTGAACGTGTGTAATCGAGGTAAGGCTTTTTAGTCATACCCACGCCATGTTCTGCAGAAATTGAACCGTCATATTTTTTCACAGTTTCAAATACGTATTTGTTTACCACTTGGCATTTTGCAAAGAATTCATCTTTACTTAAATCCGCAGGTTTCAAAATATTTAAGTGCAAGTTACCGTCACCAATATGACCGAACCAGCAAATCTCAAAGTCTGGGTAGTTCGCTTCCACAATTGCATCAATTTCTTTAATAAATGCAGGCACATGTGTAATCAGAACTGAGATGTCATTTTTGTATGGCGTGAACGGTGCGATTGACTCTGAAATGTCTTCACGTAAACGCCATAAGCTGTGTACTTGGTCTAAGCTTTGGCTCATCACGCCATCCAGTACCCAACCTTGTTCCATGCAATGTTCAAAGATTTCCATTGCCGCATCCATGATCGGTTCAAATGGTGCTTCAAACTCAAGTAATACATAGAATGGACATGGTGTTTCAAACGGACGTTGTACATGACCATTGTCCAATACTTTTTGCATTGCAAGCTCACCAAAGAACTCAAATGCAGTCAGGTCGATTTTCTTTTGGAAGGCATGTAGAACAGGCATAATCGCATCAAAATCAGGCACACCGAGAACCAACACTTGTAAGTCATGTGGTTGGCGTTCAAGTTTGATTTCAGCTTCAGTCACTAAACCTAGCGTACCTTCACCACCAATGAATAAGTGTTGAAGCGCATAACCAGTCGCGTTTTTGATCATGCCTTTGTTCAAGCGCAGGATGTCACCTTTACCAGTAACCACAGTCATGCCCAACACCCAGTTACGTGTCATGCCGTATTTGATGACTTTAATACCACCTGCGTTAGTACCAATGTTACCGCCAATTTGAGATGAACCTGAAGATGCAAAATCAACTGGGTAGTACATGCCTTGTTCTTCAGCATAGTTCTGAAGTTGTTCAGTCACTACACCTGCTTGTACGCGAACCATACGGTCAGCTGGAAAGAATTCCAAGATTTGGTTCATCTTGTCCATGCTTACCACGATTTCACCGTTAGCAGCCACAGCCCCCGCAGACAAACCTGTACGACCGCCACTTGGTGTGATCGCTACATTAAATTGGTTCGCAAGTTTTACAATTTGTTGAACATGTTCTGTGCTTGAAGGGAAAACGACGACCGACGGGTTTGGATCGAAGTGCTTAGTATGGTCACGACCCCAATTTTGGAGACTATCCGCATCAGTTTTAATTCGGCTTTCGCCAACAATAGCGGTCAATTGGGTCAATAACTCTGGGGTTAAAGCGACTGGAGCATTCATCGTTTTCAGACCTTGCAAGAAGTAAACAAGTTTTTTAAAGGTCCAGACTTCATTCAGTCAAAACTGCGGTAACGCATATTTCAAGGGAAAAAGCCTGAAACAGAGCGCATCAAAATATCAGGAAATTGGTCATGATGATTTTGAGCGGCACCATTATAAGCTATAACTGGGCTTTTTTTGACAAAACCCAAAGAAAAACGTGATTTCAAAATGTCACGAGGAATATGACCAAGTTAATTAGACCAAATCTAAAAAATATTGACTCATCATTCGCCAAAATAGCCATGACGTCAGTCATAAAGGAAATGTATATCAGGCGACTTCCTATGCTATTATATGCGCACTAAATTTGGCCTTTGTAGCGGAGCCGTAATGAGCCAACATCTTTCTTTACCTAAAGATAAAATTCGTTTCTTGTTGTTAGAAGGCGTTCACCAAAACGCAATCGACACTCTAAATGCTGCTGGATACACCAACATTGACTACCGTAAAACTGCGCTTGAGGGTGAAGCGTTGAAAGAAGCGGTTAAAGATGCTCACTTCATTGGTATTCGTTCACGTACTCAATTAACTGAAGAAGTTTTTGAAGCGGCGAACAAACTGATTGCTGTGGGTTGTTTCTGTATCGGTACAAACCAAGTGAACTTAAATGCTGCAATGATTCGCGGTATTCCAGTATTTAACGCACCATACTCAAATACTCGTTCAGTTGCTGAACTAGTACTTGCTGAAGCGATTCTATTACTTCGTGGTGTTCCTGCAAAATCTGCTTCAACTCACCGTGGTGGTTGGAACAAGTCTGCAGTTGGTTCATTTGAAACTCGTGGTAAAACTTTAGGTATTGTTGGTTACGGTTCGATTGGCTCGCAACTTTCTGTACTTGCTGAAAGTTTAGGTATGCACGTAATTTATTACGATGCTGTAACTAAACTTCCGATGGGTAATGCACGTCAAGTCGGTTCTATGGGTGAACTTCTTGCCAATGCAGACGTCGTATCTCTACACGTTCCAGACGTTCCATCAACTCGCAACTTCTTCGGCAAAGATCAATTTGCTCAAATGAAAGAAGGCGCAATCTTCCTAAATGCTGCACGTGGTACATGTGTAATCATTGAAGACCTAGCTGATGCGATCAAATCTGGTCATATTGCTGGTGCTGCGGTTGACGTATTCCCGAAAGAACCAAAAGCAAACGGTGAAGAATTTGTTTCTCCACTTCGTGGCTTAGACAACGTGATTTTAACCCCTCACGTTGGTGGTTCTACGATGGAAGCGCAAGCGAACATCGGTCTTGAAGTTGCTGAAAAATTCGTTGCTTACTCTGATAAAGGTATGACTTTATCTGCAGTGAACTTCCCAGAAATCGCGTTACCGTTGACTGAAGGTAAACACCGTTTACTTCACATCCACAAAAACGTGCCGGGCGTTCTTTCAAAAATCAACAACTTGTTTGCTGAACACGGTATTAACATCTCTGGTCAGTCTTTAATGACTAAAGGTGATGTGGGTTACTTAGTGATGGACGTTGATGCAACTGCATCTAAAGAAGCATTGGATACACTTCACGAAGTTGAAGGTACCATCCGCGTTCGCGTATTGTTCTAATTTAATTAGACACTGAAGCCACAGCCTTCGGGCTGTGGTTTTTTTATTGTAGTAGACTTTTAAAATCTGGCTTTTGCCAATCTCCCGCTATTCGAGTCATCGAAACAAATTTAGTCTATGCCAAATTTTAAAATTACCCCTGCCCTACAAGCACCACTGATCTTGCTTATTGCAATGATCAGTATGCAAAGCAGTGGTTCTTTCGCCAAATACCTGTTTGGTCAGTTTCCCATCCTGACCGTGTCCGCGATGCGTTTACTGCTCGGTGCTTTGATTTTGGCGATTATTTTTAAAGTTTGGCAGATCAATTTTAAACAAGTGAAATGGTCGTCTATTCTGAGCTATGGCTGTGCGCTTGCAGGCATGAATATGCTGTTTTACTTGTCCATTGATCGCCTACCTCTCGGCATTGCCGTGTCTTTTGAATTTATTGGCCCTTTAAGTGTTGCACTATTGGCAGCAAGACGAAAATTCGACTTCGTCTGGGTCGGCCTTGCAATTCTAGGCCTAATTTTGCTGTTTCCATTTGATCAAGCAGCACAACGACTTGATCCCGTGGGCATTGCCCTCGCCCTTGGCGCAGGTGCCTGCTGGGCACTCTATATCGTGGCAGGTCAGAAACCCTCTGGCGTTTCAGGCAACCATACGGTTTGTTTAGGTATGTTTGTCGGCATGTGTGTTCTGATGCCCATCGCAATCTTTGCAGGTATGCCGGCACAGGCGTTTGAGCCAAGTAGTCTGCTGTATTTTATTGCACTTGCGATCCTAGCCAGTGCTTTACCTTTTACTCTAGAAATGATTGCGCTCCGCAATTTAACGGCGCTCAGTTTCGGAACGCTCATGAGCCTAGAACCTGCGATTGCAGCGCTCTCTGGTTTTGTTTTCTTAAATGAACAATTGCTGTGGACCCAGTGGTTAGCCCTTGCTGTCATCATCTGTGCATCGATTGGGTGTACCTATACCACGCAAAAAGCCAAAGTCATTTAAATTCAAAATCCATCATGATTTGGTCAAATGTTAAAATTCACTCAATTGTTAGCATTAACCGCTATACTGTACTGACTCAAAAATAGGGCTCAACACCGCCCAACAACTGTGTGCCGCATGCCAAATTCACAACTTCTCGCTGTTGTTTTCATGGTGCTCTCCATGATTTCCTATCAGATCAGTGCATCATTCGCCAAACAATTATTTTTGGTGCTTGATCCACTCAGTGTGACCATTTTACGACTCTGTTTTGCTTCAATTATTATTTGTTTAATGTTTCGTTCATGGCACATTTTAAAACGACTGTCGTTTTTAAAATGGCGTGATCTGCTCTGCTATAGCGCAGCACTGTGCCTCATGAATGTCTTGTTCTATATGTCACTGGGCAAACTCCCTCAAGGCATTGCCGTAGGACTCGAGTTTATTGGGCCGCTAGGTTTGGCACTGCTGTCGATTAAAAATCGTAGTGACTATATTTGGGTCTTTTTAGCAATCTTAGGGATTGCGTTGATGGTGCCTTGGGGACAAGCCCAAAGTGGTAATTTCTCAATATTTGGAGCAGCTTGTGCCTTAACTGCGGGGCTATGTTGGGCATTCTATATTTACTTTGGACAAAAAGTGGTACACCAAAATATTGGTATGCATGCACTGACCATCGCCATTAGTTTATCGGCATTGACCTTATTACCCATCGGCCTCTATAACAACGCATCAGCTTTATTGGATACACAATATTGGCCTAAAGCCTTGTTGATTGCGATTTTAGCTACAGCCATACCTTATGCCCTTGACCTCAAAGCATTGAAGATTCTAAGCAAGCTGAGTTATGGCACACTGTCGAGTATCTCACCTGCTTTGGCAGCTATTACGGGTATGGTTTTATTGGGAGAACGTATCGGAATGTGGCAATGGATCGCACTGGTGTGCATCATGCTCGCCTCAGTCGGGGTGACGATGCGTTCTTCAAAAGTGGAAACTACCAACTAAATTTCTAAGTAAATGATGTTACGTACGTAAAAATAATTTCGCATTTTAAAATGCTTTTTTAAGTCTATTAGACGGAGTCATACATCTAGGGTTTAAATAAAAGGATTAGCCTTCGGCTGGATGTACTCTTACGAAACATTGTTTCTCATTCGGCAAAATGAGAAGCGTGCTTCGCAAGGAAACCATCTTGCGGTGCAATGCACCTCACCAACAAAACTCGTTCACTAGCGTCTACTTATTCAAAATATCGCAAAAACTTTTTTAATTAAAAGTAGTCCTGTCTCAAACACTTGCGGATGACGTTACCGCGTATCGTTCTTTTATTTGAATCAAATTACGCTTCTGATGTTACTGCGTAACATCAGTAAGTAAAAAATATTTAAATTAAAAAAATGGCGGGATTGCCGCCATTTTCAATACCTTGTCTAAGCGCTCCTACATCTCAGCTTTTAAATACAAGGCTCGAAAAGTCTAGCTTCTATACAGGACTTAACCAGTCAGGCTGTCTTTATCTGCTTTTTTATATTTTTTATACTCGGCTAAGTATTGTTTAGCCAAAGCTTCTTTTTGCTTATCATCCAATATTTTACCGGCTTGTTGAAAGAAACCGTGTTCCTCTTCCTGTAAATGATGATGCACTGTTTCTGAAAGTTTTTTGGCAATGGCCAGCCAGCCCGGATTGCTAAATTCAGTCTCAGTCAACTGCTCTAAAAGTTCGTCCATTTCATGATGTTCAGCCAAGGCATGACGGGTAATATTCAGCCCCGAATCGGTCATCATTAAAGGAATATAAAAATATCGGTCTTCTCCGACAGCATGTGCAAATAATTCATTTTTAAGTCGGTCAAACAAGTCTCGACGTTCTGGACTATCGCCAGAAGTTTGGACTAATTGTTCTGCAAGCGCTCTTTGTTGTTCATGACTTTGACGTAAAGCTTCAAAAATATTCATTCTGATGATGCCCTCTGATGCTTAGCGATAGCTGAGTATTTTTTTAATTCAGCAAAATAAAGTGCTTCATTTTTATACTAAACATATCCGCATCAGAATACAGCGCAGCTCTGTTAAGTTTTGTTTTAAGCTTGTCCCGTAAAGGTTTGATAACCCAACCGTACAATCAAAATACTCACCAAAATCAAAAATAGAATTCGAATAAAACCACTGCCGTATTTAATCGCCGCACGTACACCAACGATCGAGCCTAAAATATTTGCTATAGCCATCATCAAGCCTATAGCAAATAACACATGGCCAGTGGGCGCAAAAAAACTCAGTGCAGCCAAATTGGTGGTTAAGTTGGCCACTTTAGACAAGACAGAGGCATGCAAAAAGTCTGCTTGTAGATAACGAATAAAAAAGAAGATAAAGAAACTGCCCGTGCCAGGCCCAAAGATACCGTCATAAAAACCAATTACCAGACTACCAATAGCGGCAAGACCGAGAATTTTAGGGGTCAGTTCTTGGCGTACATGCATCTGACCAAATTGTTTTTTGGCAAAGGTATAGATCGCAATCACGATCAACATGACCAAAACAAAAGGACGTAAGACTTCTTTAGGAATCATTGATACACAGGCTGCTCCCACAAAGGAGGCAACAAATGCACAGCTTGCAATGACCGCAAGTAATTTCCAACGGAGTTTGACTTGGCGTAAAAAAGAATAGGACGCCGAAGCCGTACCAAAAATCGAAGACAACTTATTGGTGCCAAACACCGTCGCCGGAGATAAGTGCGGCATGGCATTCATAATGGCTGGAATTTGAATTAATCCTCCGCCCCCCACTGCTGCATCAATTGCACCGGCAAAAAATGCAAAAAATAGCAGGCTTAAGATGATTTCAATTTCCATAATTTGGCTTCAGTGGCTGTTGATGACTATTCAAGATTTAATACACGTTTTGGTACTAAGCGCTTACGATCGGTAATTTCCGCTAGACCTAAGCAACGTTCCCCATCAAATACCAAAACCTGCGCTTCCGCAGCATGCTCAATATTACTTTCCATTCCACGACTAAAATATTCAGCTCGACCTTCCGGCGCTTGCACTTTGCAGAAATGATCGACAGGTGAATACACCGGCAGCAATAATGCTTCACGCTCAGCTTCGGACAGACTCTCTAAATATTCAATGGTAAAGCTTGGGTTAAGATCAAAATGACCTGTTTGAATACGGTGTAGATAGGTTAAATGTCCAAAAGTACCCAATGCTTTGGCAATATCTTCGCCTAATACACGAATATACGTGCCTTTGGAACAGGTGATGTCGAGTGTAATACTATTCTCATTAAATGATAATAACTCGATGGCATAAATCGAAATTGGACGTGCTTCACGCTCAATTTCTATGCCTTTACGCGCCAACTCGTACAGCGGGCGACCTTCTTTTTTCAGCGCAGAATACATCGGTGGAATTTGTTGGATATCTCCCACGAACTGTGCCAGTACCTGCTGAATAGATGCCTCGGTCAAAACAGGTACAGCTTGTTCCATCAATACCTCACCTTCCACATCACCCGTCGTGGTGCTGTGTCCTAAAAAGACGGTGGTTTGATAACGCTTGGTCGAGTCGAGCAAGAAATGTGAAAACTTCGTCGCTTCACCCAAACAAATTGGCAATAAACCTGAAGCCAGCGGATCAAGCGCACCAGTATGCCCTGCTTTTTGTGCACGAAACAACCAACGCACCTTCTGTAAGGCTGCATTCGAGCTAATGCCCAAAGGCTTATTTAATAAAAATACACCATGTACTGGACGACGCTGAATCTTAGGAGAAGCTTTTTTCATGACTAAAATAGGGCAAAAAGAGAACTGCGCCATGGTATCAATCCATGCTAAGCGTTTACAACTTTTCTATGTTTTTATCATTCTTTTATGTCATATTGAGTTCGCATTTAGAACTCTAAAACAATTAAAAACGGAATAAAGGTGCATTGGGATATGCAAAAAAATAAACTTTGGCTCATCATTGCCTTGGTCGTTATCGCTGTTGCTGCATTTATATTTTGGCTGGCGCCAAAAGCATCACAAAATGATCCTTCAGATCAATCGATTCAACAACAAAATACACCTTTAGCTCAGGGCGAAAGCTCTACAGCACAAGCTACAAGCGGTTCTTCACTGCTCAGTCCAAGTCAACAAGACACGGAAGTTAACTGTCAAATCAGTATGGATGGTTCAAACCGTCTGATCGTGAACGAACAAACGCGGAATTGTTTTGAATATTTCATCACTCAATATGGTGAAAAGTCGATCGATCAAATCAAAAAGGATTTTAAAGCCTACATTGCACAAGGTCATAAAGAACCGGCGCTGTCCCAAATTTATGATTTGTGGGATCGCTATATGAAATATCGTGAACAATTAGGTCATTTACAGCCACCAAGTGACGACAAAGAATCTCCACAATATTATCGCTCGATCTACAGCAGCACACAGAATTTAAGAAAACAGTTCTTTTCTGATTATGAAATTGAAGGTTTATTTGGCAAGGAAAATACCTATCACGAATACACGCTGAAACGCATGGAAGTGGTGAATGACAAAAAACTGTCTGAGTCTGAAAAAGCCAAAAAACTAAAAGCCCTGTTTGATGAACTCCCAGAAGACTGGAAAGAAAATCTGGAACAAATCAATAAACTTGAAGATTTACGTAAGCTCACAGCAGACATTAAAGCCCGTGGTGGTTCAAGCGAAGAAATCCATCAAATGCGGTTAAATTTAGTGGGTCCAGAAGCCACTCAACGCCTTGAAAATCTAGACAGCCAGCGCAGCTCTTGGAAATCTAGCGTGAATCAATATCTCACAGAGCGTGACAGCATTGTGAAAAGCAATATGAGTGACAGCGCTAAACAACAAGCAGTGCAGCAACTCCGTAATCAACATTTTAAATCGAAGGAAGATCAGCTCCGCGTCAGTACCTTTGAATCTGTGCATGATCAAGGTGGAAAATTACCTTTCGCAGAATAACTGCAAACAACAATTTAAAAACAACCTCAATTTCAGGATGAAATGATGAAAAAACCACAAGCTCTTTTATGCGCAATTATGGCTGTATCAGCAGCGATCGCCAGCACACAATCCCAAGCTGCAGCAGGACTCCAACATATCACCGCCAACAGCTCGGCAAACTATGCCAAGACCAAATATCCGATTGTGTTTACCCATGGTATGTTCGGGTTTACTCGCATTGGTTTTGACAGCTTTGGCATGGATTATTTTTATCAAATTTTGCCAGATTTAGCTCGTAATGGGGCCAATACCTTTGCTGCCCAAGTTTCTCCGCTAGAGTCGACAGAAGTCCGTGGTGAGCAATTGCTCTCTCAAGTCGAGGAAGTTCTTGCTCTGACCGGCCAACCCAAAGTGAACCTCATTGGTCATTCACATGGTGGACCGACAACTCGCTATATTGCAGCGATCAAACCTGAGTATGTAGCTTCGGTAACTGGGATTGCAGGCACTTATCGCGGCTCTCTAGTCGCAGATAAAATTCAAGCCAACAAAACCATAGACTCAATCTTTGGCATACTTGGAGATCAACTTTTAGCACCTATTATTACTTGGGCTGAGGGCAACTCTAGTCTACCTAACAGTGTTGATGCATCACTTACCGCGATCAGTGAAAAAGGTTCGGCTGAATTTAATGCAAAATTTCCAACCGCAGCACTAGCAGCGAACTGTAATCAATCGGGTGCCAAAGTCGACAATGGCGTGTATTACTACTCATGGACTGGTACAGCGCAAACCACGAATGTATTAGATGTATTAGATACGGTCATTAGTCAGCTTGCCCCTTTGGCCTATGGAAATCGTGACAATGACGGTTTGGTTGGACGCTGTAGTACTCACATCGGACAAGTAATCCGTGACGACTACAATCACAACCACTTAGATGAAGTGAATATGGTCTTTGGTCTACGCAGCCTATTTTCACCTGACCCAGTTGCGCTCTACCGCCAACATGCCAATCGTTTAAAATTACAGGGTCTGTAACCTCAAAAGTTGGTTCCCTTTCAGCACTGAAAAGGATGCCTTTAAGCGTCCTTTTTTGTTTACAATGTTTTTATTTGTACGTATTAAACAAATTAATTCAATAAGTTATTCAATAATAACAACTAAAATAAATAGCAAAAATAAAAGACGAATGTATATAAATATACTTGTCACCTCAACGCCGCCCATGTCCTAAAATGACATGGAATTTCAAACCGAGCATGAAAAAATGGCAAGGCATCTTTGTCTATTCAAACTCTCTAAAATCAAAGATATGGCCTGGCCAGTCACAAAGATGTTGCTTAAAAACAGAGAGTATTTTCATGATTAAAAAGTAATAAAAACAACATCAGATCAAGGAACATTTATGCGATCTTTAGTAAACACGGCCAAGATGGCCTCTGTAGCTGCAGTTGCAGGCTTAGCGATGAGTATATCGGCAAGCACTCAAGCTGCGCCTAGCGTCCTCCAGGTGAAGGAAACGGCAAAATCGGACTACGCAAAAACCAAATATCCAATTTTAATGGTGCATGGTTGGCTCGGTTGGTCACGTATCGGCACCGACACCATCGGACTGGATTATTGGTACCAAATCTTGCCAGATATGGCACGAAATGGCTCAACCGTATTCGCAGCGCAATTATCTCCTGCAAATACCACAACACATCGTGGCGAGCAGTTAATTGCACAAGTTGAAGATGTTTTGGCTATTACAGGGAAACCAAAACTTAACTTAATTGGTCACTCTCATGGTGGTCCAACTGTATTGTATGTTGCTCAAACAAAACCACAGTACATTGCGTCTATTACAGGTGTTGCAGGTACCTATCACGGCTCTAAAGTAGCGGATGATATTCAAGGCAACTCACTTTCTCGTACTGCCTTCAATATTTTAGGTGATTATATTGTCGGCCCACTGATTGCTTTAGGTCAGGCAAAACCTGAGCTTGAAATTGATTTCGATGCTTCTATGAAATCATTATCACAAACAGGCTCTGCTGCATTTAACAGTACGGTTGCAAAATCTGCTGTAGCTGACGGTGTTTTGGCATCTTCAGAAAATTGCAGTAAGAACTTAAAGCAAGTCGACAGCAAAGGCATTCAATACTATTCATGGACCGGTGTTGCGCAAACCACAAATCTACTTGATATCGACACGATCCTAATGCAACTCGGGCCATTGTCTTATGGCAATAAAGACAATGACGGTATGGTTGCACGTTGTAGTGCTTATATCGGTAAAGTCATTAACGATAGCTACAAACTTAACCATACCGATTTAGCCAATATGATGTTTGGCTTAACAGGGCTATTTGCACAAGATCCTGTGGCGCTGTACCGTCAACATGCAAACCGTTTAAAACTGCAAGGACTTTAATTCTTATCGTTGAAATTTAAATGCAATAAGAGGGCTTCGGCCCTCTTATTTACTTTAATCGATCTGATAAATCATGCTCTTTTATTTTGTTACATTTAGCGGCGCAGTTAATCTTTTTCAATTTGCAACAGGTGATCTTTATTGCTTTATTAGAAGTGACAATAAATATTGTCATAAAACAATAATACATTGAGGATCGCTCATGAAATACGGACCATTTTTAGCAGGTTTAATTGCAGCTACGTTCATCGGTAATGTATCTGCCTCGCAAGCAACCCAAGTCACCGCCAAAACTAGTTCTAGCTATGCAAAGACCAAATATCCAATCGTATTTAACCATGGTATGGGTGGTTTTATTACCGTTGGTACGGACTCATTTGGACTCGACTATTGGTATCAAATCCTTCCTGATCTTGCCCGAAATGGTGCAAATGTTTGGGCAACTCGCGTATCGCCTTTTAACTCTACCGAAGTGCGTGGCGAACAGCTTCTACAACAAGTTCTTGAAATCCAAGCACTCACAGGTGCGGATAAGGTGAATTTGATTGGACACAGCCATGGTGGGCCAACAATTCGTTATGTTGCCGGTGTGCGCCCAGATGTGGTGGCTTCATTAACCAGTGTTGCAGGACCTCATCAAGGCTCCCCTGTAGCAGACTTAATTTTAAAAGCTGAAGGCACCGCTGTCGAAGCACCCTTAGTCGGAGCTGTGAATTTTGTCTCTAAAGCCATTGTTTGGGCGCAAGGTCTAGATCCAACGACTTATCCTCATGACGCATTGGCAGGTGGTTCAAGTTTAACGCTAGCGGGTTCTGCAAAGTATAACGCCGCATTCCCTCTGGGCTTGCCTAAATCCAATTGTGCTGATGGCAATAGCGTGGAAAAAGGCATTTACAACTATTCATTTACAGGCGTTGGCCAAATCACCAATATTTTAGATTTAGACTCAGCACTAAAAGTGACCGCATTACTGATCGATGGCGGAAAAGACAATGATGGCCTCGTATCACGCTGTAGTGCCAAATTTGGTAAAACCATTCGTGATAACTACAACTGGAACCATTTAGATGAAGTCAACCAAGTGCTTGGTCTCAAAGCGTTGTTCGCACCAGATCCTGTCGACGTTTATCGTCAACATGCCAATCGTTTAAAACTTCAAGGTTTATAATTTTCTTTCTCGCATAAAAAATGCGCCAAAAGGCGCATTTTTTACAGCGTTGTAAAACAAATTATTTTGCTTTACGAGCTGGTAATTTTTCACGAATACGTGCAGCTTTACCAGACAATTCACGTAGGTAGTAAAGTTTAGCACGACGAACGTCACCTCGACGTTTCACTTCGATACCAGCAACGATTGGTGAGTGAGTTTGGAATACACGCTCAACACCGAAACCGCTAGAAATTTTACGTACTGTGAACGCAGAGTTCAAACCACGATTTTTCTTAGCAATTACAACACCTTCAAATGCCTGAAGACGTTCACGCTCACCTTCTTTTACTTTAACTTGAACAACTACTGTGTCACCAGGAGCAAAAGCAGGGATGTCTTGTTTCAACTGTGCATTTTCAACAGCTTGTACTAAAGGATGTTTACCGCTCATGGGGTATCTCCGATTATGCGAGTTAGAAGAGGTCTAATCATCGCTGGGGCTAGAGGCTAAAGCGCATAGACCCGATTGACTTTCCCTTTATGCTTGACCGCTTCAATGCATAAAGAGCCTAATATAAGATTTAAAAAATTAAACCTTGGAATCTTTTAGCCATTTCTTTTGCTGCTTGGTCAATTCAACTTTTTCAACCAACTCAGGTCGGCGTTCTAAAGTGCGTTGATATCGCTGCAAAAACCGCCATTTCTCAATATTGGCATGATGTCCCGATTTTAATATTTCAGGAACATCTAAACCTTCAAAATGGTCTGGCTTGGTATATTGTGGGCAATCTAAAAGACCATCCACAAATGAGTCTTGCACATGTGATTGCTCATCAGACATTACACCCGGAAGTCTCCGAATCACACTATCTAATAGAACCATCGCAGGGAGTTCACCACCAGATAAAACGTAATCGCCTATTGACCATTCCTGATCAACATATTGTTGGATCAAACGCTCATCTACACCTTCATAACGACCACACAATACAATCAATCCATCATATTTGACGAAATCTTGTACCGCAGGTTCATTTAAAGTCTTTCCTTGCGGCGACATATACACCACAGGGACATGAACAGCACCCGCTTGCTTGGCAAGCTCTTTGGCACGATGAATTGCTTTCGCTAATGGCTCAGCCATCATCACCATACCTGGACCACCACCAAATGGACGTTCATCCACTCTTTTGTAGTTGCCCTCAGCAAATTCGCGTGGATTGATACAATGAACTTGCACAATGTCACGTTTTGCTGCGCGCCCGCTAATACCGTAGGCTGTAATCGCTTCAAACATTTCAGGAAAAAGCGTAATGACTGCAAAAAACATCGCAGACTCCTCTATTTTCCTGCTGCGTCAATCCTTAAAGGATTAATAATCTACGCCCCAATTTACGTAGATACGACCAGCTTCGAGATCAACACGCTGTACCACATCTTTATGCCATGGAATCATTCGCTCTTCGCTATCGACGCTGTCAGCAGTAGCGCGAACTACCATCACGTCGTTAGCACCTGTTTCAAACAATTCGTGGATTTGACCGAGGTTGACTTCTTGTTCATCTTCTCCAAGACCTAACACTGTTAAGCCCTTCAAATCTGACCAGTAGTACTCGTCCACGCCTGCTTGAGGCAGTTGCGATTTAGAGATCCAGATATTTGCGCCAACCAAGTTATCTGCCGCGGTACGATCACTCACACCTTTTAGCGAAACAACCAAGCCTTTGCCATGTGGTTTCCAACGTTTTACATCTACTGTTTGCCAACCTGCTTTGGTCTCAATGTACCAAGGGAGGTAGTCAAAAATATTGCTCATAGGTTCTGTATTGGAATAGACCCAGAGCCACCCATTTAATCCATATGCTGAACGTAGCTGTCCAATCTGAATACGATCTTCGGGAACATTCTGTGTTGGTGTCATGGGTAACCTACTACTAATTAAGCAGTAGCTGCAGCTTTCTTAGCTTCAGCAGCTAAAGAAGCAACACGTTCTGAAGGTTGAGCACCTTGTGAAACCCAGTGAGCAAAACGGTCAGCATCTAAACGAAGTTTTTCAGCTTTACCTTGAGCTGTAGGGTTGAAGAAACCGATACGTTCGATGAAACGACCGTCACGTGCATTACGGCTATCAGTCACAATGATTTGATAGAACGGACGTTTTTTAGCACCACCGCGTGCAAGACGAATAACAACCATGATAGAACCTTATAGTTTTTACGGATTATCCCTGTACCGACCATCGATACATTTCAAACCCCTTTCATAGAGGGCAATATTTTACGTGAAATTTGCCCTGAATGAAAGATCAAAAAGTGTTTATCCACAATTTTGAATTTGAGGTTATTGGTTATACCATGTTGAAGTATCAGAAAGATCAGCAATAGTACACGTTCGGCCTTTGGACCAAAATTTTTGACTTCGGTGATTTAAGCAAATAGAGCCATCATTTTGTTGAGATGCTGCTGCGACCGGCGTTGCAATCAATGTCCAAGTTGTAGGTGTAACATTGGTTAATTGAATGGTATACAAAGCCGAACCTTGACTTGGAATATTTCCAGAATGCTGTAAATCATTTAACGTCATCGGTACTTCAACATTATTTATCAATGGGGCGTAAGAAAAATTCGCAATTTTAAAGCGCTGAATTCGGTTTGCTAGATCAAGCATTTCAGACTGTGCTTCAGCTCTTTTTGTTTTTCTCACGTACTCTTGATAGGAAGGAAAAGCAATAGCAGCAAGTATACCTAAAATTGCAACCACAATCATAAGCTCAATAAGCGTGAAGCCTTTTATCATACGATTCACCATTCTTCACGCCCCGTATTTTCTGTGCCACATGAAATAGATGCTGAATCAATAAGATTAGCTGTTTTATTTTTACACCGTACACCAGTACTTGACATTAAAAAATTGTAATTCTTTGGATCTGTAGCCAACGCTGTAATTAACCACGTCTGACCACCAACACTTGGTACTACTGTAAAATTATATTTTATAGCAGCCCCCGTTGCACCTCTAGGCTGCACATTCATACCAGTTGGTATTACAAAACCTTGATAATTGAAATTTCTAGATTTATGCCGATCTAATGCCATTGCGATTTGTTGTATTTGATCTTGAGCTTGCGTTGCCTGAGACCGACGAATGTACTCTTGATAAGATGGAATTGCGATTGCGGCAAAAATTGCCACAATCACCACCACCACCATCAACTCGATTAACGTGAAGCCTGCTTGAAAAAAGTTTTTTCTTTTCATATCTCACCCACTATGATGCTTTACGCGCGAGCTTTTCATACCAACGCTGTGGGATAAGGCACACTTCTGTCGCTTCACCATTACCAAAACCACCAGTCACGGTTAAGGCAATTCGACCACTTGTATTAATACAATAATTAGTGGCACTTGTTTTACCAGTCGCGTTTGGTGGGCAGGATTCGCCTTGGCATTCTACAGGCGGACAATTTTCACCAACACATTCTTCACCACCAGTACCCCCACCATCTGTACCACCAACGGTTACTGTATGAATACCCACACCAATAACACTACGCGAAGGTTCTAATTGAGAAGCACACTGGCCAAAAGGCATACAGAATGCTGTCAACATACTTTCACCTTTTACACCAGCACCACAATCACCAGAAATACCAGGTTTACTCGCATCAAATGTTGATACATAAAGCTTATAGTTCATTGCTAATGGAGTACCAAAAACTTTTTCACTTTGTTTTTTATAGTTACTACAATTTGTCAGCTTACCATCCACACCAACCGTACAATTCTGGAATTTGTAGAACCACCCTCCAGTTCCTGTATAAGGGGCAACTAAGTTGATATTAGCAAAACGATTTGCATCTGTAATTTCACCTAGATTTGATTTTTGAAGATTTACTGTATTTAAACCCGTTGTTCTATTGAATAAGTCACGACGTGCCACATCTTTATCATAAATGTTATAAATTGCATCGTAATCATAACCTGCTTCAGTAGAAGAAAAATCCTTCATTGGTGTACTACGATTACCGCTTCCCTGTGAAATTACAGCAAAGGTCGTACCATTTTGATTATATAAAGAGAATCCTGGCATATCATAAAATCTAGGACTTTTAGCACCAGCATTTAAACTTAAAAGCTTAACAGGTGTTTTTGGAACAGCACCTTTTATCTTTTGCTTATTATCAAAATCCACTCTAAATAATTGACCACCCAAATCTCCAAAATATAAATGATCGATTAAATCATCACCATCACGATCTACAGTACGTATCTCACTTACCACACTATATTTCAAATCAGAATGCTTCGTTGCTATGACACCTGTGTTGGTATCTGCTGCGGATGTAGTAGCAACATTATCACTTGCCCACCAAAGTAGATCACCGTTATCTGCGTCAAACATATAAACGCCAGCACCTTTTGATTTCGTAGGATTATATGTGTCATTTTCATATCCAGCATATAAACCTTTCACCCCACCTGTACGCGCATCTCCATCATCACCACCAGCATCATACCCACCACCAACTAACATGACTCGTTTACGTTCACCGCCCCAGTTTATCCAACCAATCGATGGTTTAGACCAACTTTGCCCCATATATTGAAGCTGGCTAAACGTTGTAGATTTTGTTCCGCTATATACTTTTTGAGTTGCAGGATCAATATGAAATTTAAGTTCAGGACTATTAATATTACTTAAGTCTAATGCGTAATAACTGCGCCCCCCCATTCGCAAACCACCATATGCCATTTGCATACCTTTCTGGCTGGTAGTACGACCATTTCCTACAACCAAACTTCCAAAACTATCTACCACATATTGTGTATAAAGGCTCCATGCTCCATCAATACCATAGTAAAGTTTTTGCATTCCACCATTGGTAACACTGGATAAACGGAAAGCATCTTTTTGATTCTCAACCATTTCATTTGGCACAAAAGCAAACTTTTCTACACCTGTGTCTGCATCAACCACATGTAGTAAGCCTTGCGTGGTCCCAAATAATACGTAGTCCTCACGACCGGTTGACTCCATAACTTTTTTAGTCTTGTTATATTCCAACTTACCTTTATTCGTTACCAGAACTGGATAAGAATGCATCACTGCACCCATTTGGCGTAAAGGTTGCTGTGTAATTAAATTATCCACTGTCGTTGGTGGATTTGCTACATCTAAGTTATATCCTAGTAATGTAAGCAAGTAGCCACGATTTGGATCATTTTTATATGTTGCATCTGTAACATCAGTTAGCTTAACTTGACGCAATGAACTAGTACCACCAAAGGTACTACCAACAAATTTACGATTTGTTAATAGCTTTCTTTCTGTATTTTTTTGGACATCTGCTCCAAGCAACATTTGTGACCATGCACCACCACGTGCAGCAAACTTCTTACTGCCCACTGTATTTTCATCACTATTTTCTACAGCCGTATTAACGCTTTTTGCCCAATAATCATAAACTGCAGAGGTAATATTTCCGTTAGCATCATAAGTAGGTTCTTTAATACGGCCATCGGTTTCAAATACAGTTGCCGAATTCTTGCCTTTTAGAATGCCATTATCGCCAACTAAATATTTTTTCAAATTACCCAGCCATAATTGGTAATTTGTATTTGGTGTTGGCTGGAAAGTTTGATAATAAGCATTATTTTGTAATTCAGCTGGATTCAATGCATCTCGTGGGATGGTCGGAGAACCTGTTGTTACAGAAGGAATATCTTTAGATAAACTACTGATAAAGTCATTCACACTTTCTACAATATCAGCAGACTCATTACCTGAATACCACCCTCCTTCCCCCATAATCCCCCAATATGCTGCTTCTTGTACATTCGTTAAATTTGTCTTTTTAGTTCCATTAGTATTTACGAATGGGGCTAAATTTTCAGCTTGTGATTTATTAACATCATATTTTGGAATATTATTAAAACTATTACCAAAACCCACCACAGCTGTCTTAAATTTTAGCTGTTTTGCATTTTTAGTTGGATCCAATAAAGCTGAATTCAATTTACCTATACAATCCCAGCCTGGAGATGTTCCCGTACAAGAGGGAAAAGTTGTTTTCCCAATTGCAGCTCTAGACAAATCTGCAGTTGTACCCTTATTAGGTTCACCATCTGTTAAGACATAGATACCCTGTCCACTACATTTTTTTACTTCATCTGTTTGAGTCAATGAATACGGTGATAGATACTTATTACCATCCTTTGTCAAACTATCCGATTCACTCCAACCTCCATTATTAATATCTTTAGTGGATGTCCCCATTAAATATGAAATGGTCGTCGCATATGATCGCCCTGTAGGTGTATTTGAATTAGCGGACAATCCATTTATCTTCTGCCACAAAATTTGTCGTTGCGTTTTCCCCCCTACAACAGCATCTAACCTTCTTGCAGGGACTAAAACCGCACCTGACTCTGTATTGCTAGGTGATCCTAAAGTTGATAAACCAATAATTTTATCATCACCCAATTTATCAATTGTTGCAGTACCATTTAAAAGGTTATCCATGGCCGTTTTTAATCGAGCTATTCGGGTTATTCCTGTACCATCATAAGAACCACTCCCAGTCATACTCCCTGATACATCTAGCATAAACATCAATGTAATATCACCAGACTTTGCATCTTGATAAATATCAATGTCACTTGCCTGCACCACACTAGATGTAATTAATAATGTAGACATTGCCGCTATACTTGCTGTTAATACTTTATAACGACATGAACTAAGAAAATTTTTGTTGGGATTTTTCATTTCATTACTCCAAATCTATACAAAGTCTTGAACAATCACATATTCAGTCACATGTGATGTATATGGAACATTTAAATCAGCAAGACACTCTGTCACTGTTTTACGTGAAATTGCATTTAGTGCCACTGAAGTATCTTCAGGTACAGTTGCTTCACTCATATGATTTCTAAAACAATTATTAATATCTGCTGTTGATGCATTAGTCAGTGTTGGCATAACCGAGATCGCAAACACTTTGACAGGTTTAGTACTATCAAATTTAACTGTTTTATCATCCGTACCAAATTGCGCACCGAAAAATGGATCATTTTCAGAAATACTTGTAAATTTTACAGCTACTTGCGTCATAACCACTTTACGACCACTGGTAAAAAAGTTAGTCGTACTTTCATCAGCATTACAGTATCCATCTACACCAAATTCATTATTTGTTGGGGCTGCTTCACCAGGCTTCCAATAAATTAAACTGGCACGATTAATATCAAAAAAACTTGGCTCTGCTCCGCGATAGCAAAAGACCATTTCCTTTTCCTTATCTGTAGCACCACTGATATATCCAAACATACCACTCGAGCTTAATGCTTGAATGATATTGTCTTCACGCTCAACATTAAAAAAAGCTGAGTCCGAGTTTTGAAGCAAAAGCTGTTGAGCTTGACTGTTTGTTGCAATATTTAAGCTCACTAAACTTTGGCGAACAGCCAAAGTTCCCAGGACAATAATTGCAAGTAAAAGAAATAAGACAACAATTAAAGTTGCACCACGCTGTTTATTTATCATTGTCCTCTCTCCCCGAAAGTGTTACGCAACGATACTGTCTGCGTGACAACTTGTCTTGCATATTTAGGAGCACCAGCTGCAGGTGTCGTTACGGTTACATCTTGATCTAAAACACGAAAGACTTGATCATCTTTAAAATCAGCACCACCACCCACTGTCTGATTTGAGCGCACCAATACCCCTAGTTGTACAGCTAAAATTCTAGGACGTGGATTCATAGCCATGTATGTTGCTGCATCGACATAACGATGATTGTTACCTGACTGAATCGAATATAAAACTCTAAATTGATCTGCTCTTTTTATAATAATTTCACCTGCTCCACCCAAACCTTCAATTTCAGTTGGTGAGCCCTCTAAGGGATAGTGGCCCGCATCACATGCCAATGCCAAAGGTGAATTAGGTTCACTTGTACTATTATTCGTATCTGCTCTTAAAAAATAACGCTGCACTACAACATGTCGACCTTCCGTACGAGTAAATTCAAGTTCATTCCCCTCACAATCGGATCCACCATACCAAACATCATCTGTTTCAGTTGCCGTATCTTTGTGATCTAAAACATATTGAGGCACAAATTGAATTGTAAGCTGATCACTAGCTCCCCCTTGTACGTTAGAAACCCCTGTCCACTGTGGAGCCGTTCCAACTGAAAGACCACGGCTTCTGCTTAAAAGCGTTTGATTTACAGAATTGCCGTCTAAACTTATCGGTAAATTTGCTTGTTTTACACCACTTACCTCAACAGAATTTGAAGATGAACGAAAAACCACTCCACCATAAGTTGTCAAATCGTTGATGCTAGATTGAACCGTATTTAAGTTCCCTAACCGAATATCTTTCACAATATAATTCAGCCCAAAATTAGCATCATCCTGTAAACTAGCCTGTCCTTGCTGTAATGCTTGGCTACGCGAACTTGTTAGAAATAGCATTGTGGCTGCTGCCACGATTACTAAACCTAGAGCTAATGCAATCATCAATTCAATTAAGGTAAAGCCTGCTTGTTTAATTGGGTTCATTTAGTAAACCTCCATAATCAAACATGTTGATTCCTGTTCATAGCTAGCCCCTGTTGTACAGTTCCCCGCTTCAGCACCATCAGTAGCAGAAGTATCTCCCCACGCAACATAAATACATCTACGGCTATCCGTATTTCCTTGGCATGGTAAGTAATTTACAGACATTCCAATAACTCTTGCTTTTGTTGCAATCTGAGCAACATCAAAATCAGCCAAATCAGTACTAGAACAATTCGCATTAAAGCAATTTGTTGGGAAAACTCGCTGAGTATTTGCTGTATTCAGCTGAAAAGCATAAACCTCTTCAGCACCACGATTTACTCGCATTCTTTCAGCCAAATCACGTGCTAAATTGATTGCTTGTATTCGCGAACCACTTTCAGCCGTCGCCTCAATAGCACGGTATTGCAAAGCAATAAAACCCATCACCCCTATTGCAAGGATCAAAAGGGCTACCAAAACCTCAATCAAACCAACACCTTGTTGATTATTATTTTTAATCATTAGCATGTACCCTCAACAACTTGTTGAATCGTCCCCATTTTTGAAACACTAATTGTTTGAGACTTACCACCAGCTACAGAACACAAAATAAAGCTAGTATCTGTTGTTGCACCAACCACTCCACCACTTAGTCCATATGTAATACTTGTTTCACTTGCGGACGTTAAATGTGTTTTACCATGAGGCATCCAATTCACTACTGTGGCAGTATCTATAGGCAATGCATCTGTTTCTTCTAAATTTAAATTGACATCTATACTTCTACGTTCCAAGACTGCCTTTGCCCGCGTTTGATTTAACACTCCAATAAGTTCATTTGTGCTTTTCTTTAAATTTTGGCGAACAATCATATCTCCAAACGAAGGCGCAGCCAAAGTCGCGATAATCGCTATTACAGCAATCGTCACCATCAACTCAATTAACGTAAATCCTTTATTTTTCTGCATACTCCCCCCAAGGCGCGCCAAACTTTACCCTATTAAAAATAATATCTAATTAAATTACAAAACAAACACAAATCAGGATAAAAGGCATAAAAAAACAGATAATTGCCAAAAAGCAATTATCTGTCAATTCTTAAAAAAATTCAGAATGTTAAGTCATTAACACTTTATGCCTGTGTTACAGGAATACGTAACTCTTTTGGCAAACTAAATGTAATATTTTCTTCACGACCATCCAATTCTTGCGGAGATTTAGCCCCCCAATCTTGTAGTCGCTGAATTACCTGTTTAATTAAAATTTCAGGTGCAGATGCTCCTGCAGTTACACCAATTTTAGTCTGTTCATTAAACCAGTCTTGCTGCAACTGATCTGCATTGTCTACCAAATACGCATGCTTACCCATCCGTTCAGCCAATTCACGTAATCGATTCGAGTTCGAAGAGTTCGGCGAACCCACAACCAATACAACATCACATTGCTCAGCCAGATCACGTACGGCATCTTGGCGGTTTTGAGTGGCATAACAAATATCATCTTTACGCGGCCCCTGAATTTCAGGGAACTTCTGACGTAAGGCATCAATGACTTTTGCTGTGTCATCTATAGAAAGCGTTGTCTGAGTTACAAACGCTACTTTTTCAGGATGCACCACTTTTAGCTCTGCAACATCTTGTTCATCTTCAACCAAATAAATCAAACCACCATTTTTGGTGTCATATTGGCCCATCGTCCCTTCAACTTCTGGGTGACCTTCATGACCAATCAAAATCGCTTCCACACCTTCACGTGCATACTTGGTCACTTCTATATGCACCTTGGTCACCAAAGGGCACGTCGCATCAAAAACTTTTAGCCCACGGCGTTCAGCTTCTTGTTGTACCGCTTTAGATACACCATGCGCACTGAAAATCACGATATTGTCATCTGGCACTTCATCCAGTTCATCCACAAATATCGCACCGCGTTGACGCAAGTCGTCCACCACAAATTTATTGTGTACCACTTCGTGACGTACATAAATGGGTGGGTTAAAGCATTCCAGTGCACGGTTCACAATCGCGATGGCGCGATCAACACCTGCACAGAAACCGCGTGGATTAGCTAAAACAATTTCCATAGAATCCTCAATGCCCACTCAATTTTACGGGTATCACTTGAAATAAATGTAAACAATAGACGTCTAACTATTTTGTTTGGCGCGCGTCTGCTCTAAAATAGAGAAGATATTTTATCATATCAGGAAAAATATCATGTCGGGTCTCTTGTTTGTCGTTTCTGCTGCTTCGGGAACGGGCAAAACATCCCTCGTTAAAGCCCTGCTTGAACGTGTAAACAATTTACATGTCTCTGTTTCTCATACCACTCGTGGTCAGCGTCCTGGCGAATTAGACGGCGTACATTACCATTTTGCTAAAAAAGAAGATTTTCTATCTTTGGTAAATGAAGGCGGCTTCATTGAGTATGCAGAAGTATTTGGTAATTATTACGGTACTGCACAGCGCACAGTAAAAGAACAATTGGCCAAAGGTCATGACGTTTTACTTGAAATTGACTGGCAAGGTGCTGAACAGGTTCGTAAACTTTTTCCTGAATCTAGACAAATTTTTATTCTTCCTCCGAGTCAGTTCGATTTACGTCAACGTTTATCCAATCGTGGTACAGACTCTGTTGAAGTGATTGAACATCGTCTCAGCTGTGCCGTAGAAGATATGCAGCAATACGTTAATTTTGACTATATCATTATTAATGATGACTTTAATAAAGCACTGCATGACTTAGAGTCCGTTATTATTGCCAATCGTCTTGTTTTAAAACAACAAGCTATGCGCCATGAAAAACTGATTGAGAAATTAATCACCCCTACGGAACAGTGATTAAAACTTGAGTCTATAGACAAAGCACCTTATACTGCACAGTCTGTTAAAAATTTATATTCAAACGAGAATTCTTATGGCACGCGTAACCGTTGAAGATTGTTTAGACCATGTAGACAACCGCTTTGAGCTTGTACTAGTGGCAAGCAAACGCGCGCGTCAATTGGCACGTCAAGGTATCGAACCTACTGTTGAGTGGGACAATGACAAACCAACCGTTGTTGCTCTTCGTGAAATCGCAGCGGGTCACGTTTCTAAAGACATTTTGAAACAACGTGAACAAGACTACCAAACTTCAAGTTTAGACCTTGCACTTTCTGCAAATAACCTAAACTTAGACGGTTTTTCTTTCCAATAAGATAAACCTGACCTTAAAAGCCTAGTTTTTAACTAGGCTTTTTTTATGGATTCTCTTTAATATTTTACTCAGAACAGTTATAACATAAGCTTAAGACGTGCAAAGCAAGCAAAAAAGATTTTCATTTTTTTAAACTAAAAAATTGACAAGTCATGCGATATGCATTTCATTAAAGTATTAACCGTTTCATTTGTAAATCAGTAGTAAAAGGGTGTTCTATGCCAGGCCCAATGGTCAGCCAAGCCAAGCAACAGTTAAATGTGATTATCGACGCTTACCTTTCAGTAAGTGATGTCGAACGCGTGCTTGAAGCTTGCGACTATGCGGATATTGCCCATGATGGCATTACCCGTAAAAGTGGCGAACCCTACATCCTTCACCCAATTGCGGTGAGCTGTATTTTGGCGCATATGCGTCTTGATGCGGAAACTTTAATGGCCGCTTTACTGCATGATGTCATCGAAGATACCGAATTTACCAAACAAGATATTACTGAAAAATTTGGTCTGACGGTTGCTGAACTCGTCGACGGTGTCACCAAACTCAGCCATTCTAGTGATAAAGAATATAATAAAGCCGCATCCTTCCGTAAAATTCTGCAAGCCACCCTACAAGACCCACGTGTCATTATTATTAAACTGGCGGATCGTTATCACAATATGACCACACTAGGTGCTTTACGCCCCGATAAGCGTGCTCGTATTGCCCAAGAAACCTTTGAAATTTTTGTGCCTATGGCACGTCTTGTCGGTATGAATGAAATGGCCGACAACCTTGAACATTTGTGTTATCAAAATCTCGACTTAGATATGTATAACAATGTTCAAGAAGCTTTATTACAAACCAAACCGAAACGCTGCGAATACCAAACTAAGTGGGAAAACAACCTCACTACCCTACTTGAACAGCACCATATTTCAGGTCGAATTAAAAAGAAAAATAATAATATTGAATTACTTCGCCACTTTGTAAAAAACGATATCGATCTGCAAGAGCTCACCCATAGTCATGCCTTTGAAATTATTTTACAAAGTATCGCAGACTGTGACCGACTTGCAGACATCCTCAAAGAAAGCTTTAAAGTTCTTAATTACGCCGATCATATCCGTCGTCCACTCCCTGGTGGCAACCAATCACTGATGATGCGCTTAAAAGGTGAAAAGACCATTTTATCGCTAACCATCCAAACGGAGCTGATGCGTAAAGCGGCACGCTTTGGTGTGGTTCTCGGTGAAAATGCACCGCAAGCTTGTCGCTCAGCGATCCAAGCCTCCATGCAAAATTTAAATGTATTAGTTGATGGTGCATGTGCCAAGACCACATTTAGTGAATTACTCGATTATCTACATCAAGAGAAAATTTGGGTTTATACCCCACATGGTCATTTGCATGAACTCCCTCAGGGTGCCACAGCGGTTGATTTCGCTTATTCAGCAAGCTTATTTTTGGGCAACCATGCCGTTGGTGCGAAAATTGATGGGGAAACCAAGCCCCTTTCAACACCATTACTGAGTGGTCAAGTGATTGAAATTATCACTGATGTTCTTGCAACACCAAACCCTGACTGGCTCAGCTTTATTAATACCCAAAAAGCCCGCCGCGCATTACAAAATATCCTACGTGACCAAGACCAAGATGAACAACGTTTAGTTGGTCAGCAAGCTTTAAATCGCGCATTAAAACTCTTTAACCGTTCTGTAAGTGATTTGACATTAGGGGATTGGGAAAATGTGCTGAATTGGCGTCATTTAAATGATAAAGAACAATTATTTGAACAGATTGCCGTGGGTGATTTACTGCCTCAATTGGTTGCCAATCATTTATATGCTCAAGATACTATTCAGACTTCAAATTCTGCACGCTTGATCTTGGGCACAGATGGTGTCGACGTTAAATATGCGCACTGCTGTAACCCGGTTTTAGGTGATCCAATACAAGGGCATTTATCACGTCGTGGTTTGATTGTGCACCGTTCACGTTGTCATAATTTATTGCATGAACAGCATTTACATCCTGAAAATATCATGCCTTTACACTGGACAACAGAAGACAGTGAAGACATTAGTTTTACAGCCTATTTATGCTTAAACATGCTGTTAAATGATGAGCAAATTTCAGAACTGATCTATCTATGCCGTAAAGAGAAAGTGGGTGTAGAAACTGTCCGCTCACATGAAGAAAAAACCTATGTGAATATCGTTGTACATAACCGTAAACAAATTGCCGAAATTATCCGTAATTTAAGAATGCATTTTGGCTTCCCACGCATCAGTCGTTTGGCACAACCTGTTGCCATTGCTGAGCCTGCGAAAGTTGCCAGCTAACCTGACACCATATGTATATGTGACGTGTCTGTGATGATAATAGGAGAAATAGATGTCCCGCCAGGTAATCCATACTGAAAATGCACCCGCTGCAATTGGTACTTACTCACAAGCCATTTTAGTGGGCGACACTTTGTATTTATCAGGTCAAATTGGCTTAGATCCATATAGCATGGAGCTGGTAGAAGGCATTGAAGCTCAAATTCGCCGTGTATTCGACAACTTAAAAGCGGTATGTGAAGCTGCAGGTGGTACGCTAGCCGATATCGCCAAGCTGAATATTTTCCTCACTGACCTTTCTAACTTCCAATTGGTCAACCAAATTATGGGCGAATACTTTGCTCAACCCTACCCTGCACGTGCAGCACTCGGCGTAGCAAGTCTACCAAAAGGTGCTTTGGTTGAAATGGATGGCGTGGTGATTATTAATCAATAAGTTAGTAAACACCGCTTAAGCCCATCACTGAATATCAAATTCTAAAAGAATAGAAGTCTCATACGGAAATCTGAGCATTACTCAGATTTCCGCTTAAATGACATTTTTTATTCAAAAACTCAATCAGCATAAAAGTATTTTTAGATGATTTTTATTGACAAACGATAATAATTATCAATAATATTACTTATCCCATTTATTCACTTGGTTTGATTTCATGTACGTTTGTTTGTGCCGTGGTATTACTGATCAAGACATTAAAGATGCAATTGCCAATGGTGCAGAAAGCTATCGTGAAGTTCGCGATATGCTTGATTTAGGCACCTGTTGTGGTCGCTGTGCTCCTGAAGCACGTATGATCATCAGTGATGAAGTTGCGCAAATTGCAGCCCGTATCGCAATTGCTGCTTAAACCAAGTTTTTAAGTTTCATCAACAATCATAATTATAAAACCAATGGTCTTCGACCATTACTCCTCCCCCGCTTCTGACTCTAAGCGGGTTTTTATTTATTAAAACCTGAAAATTAGTGCCTTGTTTTGATTGTGATTTTCATTTGCTGTTCTATAAAACACTCGCTAAATTACACTTTGTTGTTTAAGATATTTCTATTCTAATATCGAATTTATATTGCTTAATTCGAGCTTTATTGCAGTTAAGGAGTCAGACATGAAAGGCAATCGTGATGTAATTAATCAGTTAAATCAGGTGCTTTATCATCATTTAACTGCAATTAACCAATATTTTCTTCATTCACGCATGTTTAACGATTGGGGCATTGAGCAACTCGGTTCTGCAGAATATAAAGAATCAATTCGTCAAATGAAGCATGCTGATAAAATTATTGAGCGAATTTTGTTTTTAGAAGGTTTACCAAATTTACAGCACCTCGGTAAACTCTATATCGGTCAGCATACCGTTGAAGTCTTAAATTGTGATGTACGTAAAGTCAAAGAGAACATTGAAGCCATTCAAACTGCAGTTAAACTAGCAGAAGAACAGTTAGATTATGTCACTCGAGATCTGGCTCAAGAAATCTTAGAAAAAGAAGAAGAATGGCTGGACTGGACCACAACCCAGTTGGACCTTGTTGAGACTGTGGGTATAGAAAATTATATTCAAAGTCAGATTTAAAATTATAAAAAAACCCGCAGATGCGGGTTTTTTATTATTCACAAATCACTACCAAGGGCGAAGGTCAACGATTTTTATCACTTCACCTGTTTGTTTATTGACTAGCACAGTCATATCTACAGCATTGGCTTTTAAAGGGACATATCCGGTCGCTTGAGGATATTTCACCAATATCTTTCGCACCTGTTCATGATCATTAAATTGTTCTAAATTATTAAGGCTTTTTGCACGTTTTTTTATTTGTGGTAAGGCTTTTGTAAAATCCACATAACGTTCTGGCTTTTGAGCAATTGATATTCCACCTAAGGCTTCAGCAAACATATCGTTTTCACGTTGTAATTTGTCTTGAGCGAATTCAACAGCTACATATTGAGGTCTTAAAAATGAAGTTTTTTGAAATTGAATTTTCGCTTGATCTAGATGCTCGGTAATAAGTTCATTTTTACGCACTAATTCAAAACGATCAACATTATAGGCGATCCATACGGGTCTACCTTGTTCAATACTATATACCCCATAACATAAAGCCGCGATTTGAATCAAAATAATGACACTTAGGTCAAATTTAAGTGTTTTTTTGCCTTCCTTGTAGACCAATAAGCCTAAAACTGGTCCTAAAATCACGTCGATGACCAACAGCATTAAAAAGATATGGGTCACACCAACTGCTGTGGCAAGTGGCGATGGATACCAAATAAAAAAGACCAATCCAATCACTAGCAAAGCCAAACTAATGGAAATGATTAGATGAGATAAAAAAAACTTTGTTCGTTTTGTTTTTGCCACTTTTGATACCTCAATTTCACTACACATCTAAAATCTGCATTATATTAATGGCAATTTAAAGGTAAGTAACGAATATTTATTATTGAGCTACTACATGACCATTCTATTTGTTTGGTTGTACTATTCAGACTTGGTGTAAAAACTAGCGTACCCGTAGCACTCGGTAAATTTGTCGTGATTGTAATGACGCCTGTGTGATCTTCTATGATTAAATTACTTAATATATTTATGTGAGTTGTTTGAAAATTGATAGCCTATATTTGAGGCAGTTACTACAGTTAAATCTTTTTCACTTATCGTTGCTTCTGTAACAGCAAGCTGGGCAATTCTTGCCGCACCAATCACTTCTAGCATTTTTTTAGTCATATGTCTATTATATTGAACCAATGCAAATAGAATAAGAATGCCAATAATTGCAACAACAATCAGAATTTCAATTAAAGCAAACTCTTTGATTTTATGCATATTATAATCTCTTATATTAATAATTAAATAAAAAAAGCAGCCGAAGCTGCTTTTTCTAATATTAAAGATTAACGGCAGTTAGAAGGAGCAAGTTTTGCTTCTAAAGTACCTGCAACAGCTGGAGCTGCTGCACCAACAGCACCACAAGCCCAGTTGATTTGAGTTGCTGGCGGAGTGTAAGCTGCTGTTGAAGCTGGTAATGCTACTGGTGCTGCTGCAGTACCAGTATATGGACGTAAAATAATTGTACCATCATCCTGAACTGGAGCAGCATAAGTGATGGTAATCTGCCCATTAGCATTATCAATCTCTACTGACTTTACATCTTTAGTAGCTGTTGGCGTTGAATAGCCTAAATCATATTGAGCTGCACTTGCAGCATTCTCAACAACTGTGGTCTTTGCACCAGCAGCCAAAGCAATACCTTCTGTTACCTTTGCACGCTTGGTATAGTCTTGATACGCAGGAATTGCCACTGCAGCCAAAATACCAATGATCGCTACAACGATCATCAATTCGATTAAGGTAAAACCTTTTTGAACTGATTTCATAACATTCTCCACAAATGTTTTTTAATTTAATTATTTAATAAAGCTATGTAGCTTGTTTTATAAATAGCACAGAGCGTGCCAAGATTTATTATAGTTAAAATAACAGAAAAAACAGCACTTTAAAAAAATATTTTTATTTTTTGTAATCATTACGTCTCTTTTTGTGTTTAAAAGTGACGATTTGTGTCACTTTATCACCGTTTTTTAGCGCAGAATTATTGGTGCATTTGCGATTTCATTAGCTCTATCTACAGACTTACCTGCATAAAAGTGATCCATCACTTCGCCAATCTCTTTTACACCTACTGTCAAAGCTATTCGGTATTTTTTATTTTGCATGCTTTGGATAATTCGCGCGCAAATAGCCTGCCACACTTGGGCATTGGTTGCCTGTCTCATCCCACGATCAATGACAATTTCAACTTGACGTTCACACAAGTTTAAATAAAGCAAAACACCACTATTAAATTCCGTATCCCACACACCCAGTTCAGCAAAAAGCTGTTCAGCACGTGCGCGGGTATTTTGGTAATAGGCTTGGTTCGAAGGGATATGCCCTTCGATCACCACCTGTATTTCACCTACATGTCCATGTTCAGCTTCTGTCACCGCTTGCGCAATGGCCTGCTGATCTTGCTTATTAAAAAAGCGGTTTGCTGCAGGCATATAAAAGAAGTGCTTCAACCAACGTTTAAAACTTGGTTGTTGTATTTCCTGTGTTTTAGGACAGGTGACAATTTCTGTTGTTTCTGTTTTCGTTACCATGAACCTGATGCTCCCCCACCGCCAAAACCACCACCGCCTCCGCTATAGCCTCCACCACCAAAGCCCCCACCTCCACTACGGCCTCCACCGCCCCCACCACCGGCAAGGAACATTTGAAAAATGGTTTGAGCAATGGCAGTGATGAGTAGAAAGAAAATTGCCCCACCCATCAACAGACTAGTGAGGAGACCTGCTCCGTTGACCAAACCAGCAACGGTACCTGCAACAGCAGCAGTTGACGCACTTAAGCGCTTACCCACAATAAAGGATGCAAAAATACCAATCACCAAAATGATGAGAACCGTTGTAAACGTTTTCTCTTTGGCTTGTTGCTCGTGTAAGGCTTGTTCCTGACGTTCTTTCAGCTCTTGGGCTGCTTGAGCTGCAACTTCAGGGTCTTGATTTAAAATTTGGGTTATTTCCGTTAAGCCAGCATCAATGCCTTGAGCATATTGGGCTTCCTTAAAATGAGGTGTAATTTGATTTCGAATTATGCGACTAACGATGATATCGGGCATGATTCCTTCTAACCCATAACCCGTTAATATTTGTATGCGACGATCATTCACAGCAATCGCCATGAATATCCCATTGTCACGTTTTGCTGAACCGAGTTGCCATTTTTCTGCAACACGCATGGCGTAATCAAAAATATCTTCTTGACCTGTGGTTGGCACAATCACGACGCCAATTTGTGCCTTGCCTTGTTCGTGTAACTGTAAAATTTTCTGGCTAATGGCTTGCTTTTCAGCAGCAGAAAGTAAGTTTGCCTCATCAACTACAGGTTCATTGAGCGTCGGCAAGCCACGAATCGACTCGCCATCTGCCATATCATTGGCGATATTCGGCTGCTGAATTTTGATTTCAGGCTGCGCTGTTGTATCTTTTTGCGTAGCTGACTGTTGATCTTTTAATATTTTACCGACAACAACTGTTTCAGCATCTACATCTGTAGCGGTGGCAGTTTCTGCATGTGTGAAACCCACCACACACAATAAGCATGCTAAAACCATGCGCTGCAACCACAACAAACCTGTATGTTTTAGCTCAAAATCCACCATCAGCCCACCTCACAATGCAGTGATGCCAATTAATTAAAATCAACTTTCGGTGCAGTTTGTGCACTTTGCTCTGCGCTAAAGTTAGGCTTTGTATCCATACCAATGACTTTAGCCGTCATCACTTGCGGGAACTGGCGTGCATAGCCATTAAAGTCTTGTACCGTAGTAATGTAGCGATTACGTGCGACAGCGATCCTGTTTTCAGTGCCTTCAAGCTGTACCTGTAAATCACGGAATTGCTCATTGGCTTTTAAGTCTGGATAATTTTCCGAGACTGCAATTAAACGAGAAAGTGCGCTGGTCATCTGCGCTTGAGCTTCTTGATATTTTTGGAACAGTGCTGGATCTTCCAAAACTTCCTTATCTACTTTTAAGCCCGCAACATTGGCACGTGCTTGAGTCACTTCGGTCAGTACTTGTTCCTCATGTTTCGCGTAACCTTTAACCACATTGACAAGGTTAGGTACCAAATCTGCACGGCGTTGATATTGGTTTTGCACCTCAGACCATGCTGCTGTAACGGCCTCGTCTTTGACTTGTAATGTGTTATAGCCACAACCACTCAGGGTCAACGTACTGACTAATGCGATTGCGAGCATGCTTTTTTTCATTGAATTCATAACCCTTAACCTCAAGTATTTATTTGTAATTGTTTAAATAAATTCATTCTAACCTTATTTTTCGAATGAATTATGTATTTTCTTTGTGATTAAACTGATCTACTCGAAAAATATTTAGCATAAAAAAAAGCCCACAACTCGGGCTTTTTTAACATTTTGAATTAACTATACAATTGCGGTGTAGTTTCAGTCTGAAAACTTTCCATTTGATATTCATCAGCAAGGCGTTCTTTCCAATATTTCACGATCTGACTGTAATCAATTTCGCTCGGATGGAATTCTGCTTTGTAATATGACAAATATTCTGGCGTCAATTGAATAAACATTTTTGCCAATAAATACGCCCCGAATATATTTCCACCAACCTTCGGCAAACTTTTTTTCTTATCCTGCATAAATAGTTTCGTTGTAGAATAAAACGTAAGACTTGCAAAACCCGTGGTCACACTGCGCATAATCATGCGGCGTATTTTGTCATCTCCATAGACATGTTGATATACATCAAATGCCACTGCGCGATGCTCAATTTCTTCAATCGCATGCCAAACCCAAAGTTTCACTGCATCATCATCTAAAGTACTGAGCACTTCAGGATGTCTTAAAATATAGCCGCCAAGTAAAGCGGTAAAATGTTCAAATGCACAGGTGATTGCTAACTGTATTTTTGGATGTAAGTTTTTTACATAGCTGTCTTTACGCGCCAGCCATGCTTGGAAACGATCTAAATTATAGGTTTCACTGCGCCAAGCATCGTTAAATTCAGCATGGGCTTTGGAATGCATCGCTTCTTGCCCAATGAATGCTGCGATCTCAGCTTGTAATTTTTCATCACTGACTTTATCGCGTACATTGCGCACGCTATGCACAAAGAATTGCTCACCAATGGGAAAGGTCGATGACAATGCCGTCAACAAATGCGACATCACCGGTGAATTTGCAAAATAATGCCGGCGAATCGCTTTAGGATTGAATTGTGCTCGACGTACCGTAATGCCAATGGCTTTAGGACGATTTAGATATGTTTTTTGTGTCGTCACTTGCGTCATGGTCGCTTCCTAAGATTTGGATCATGATCGCAGTATGTAATTCCTAAGCTCTTTCACACATGGCAAAATGTGCTAGCACATTTGCATAATTCACCATTCTAAAGCGCTGTCTGACAACTTTTCAGCGTATTTATCTGCAAAATCCATTCACGTGTCATTTGAGGTAAATTCCAAATAATAAAAAACCCGCCGAAGCGGGTTTTTTGAATGAATCCAGTGCAATCACTGGCGTGTCATGACTTAAACATCTAAGTAGTCAAGAATACCTTCTGCAGCTTGGCGACCTTCCCATATTGCTGTTACCACAAGATCAGATCCACGTACCATATCACCACCGGCGAAAATTTTCGGATTCGATGTTTGGAACTTAAATTCTTGCTGTTCAGCAGCAATGACGCGACCTGAACCATCCATACTGATGTTTGATGTTGTAAACCAATCTGCAGGGCTGGTACGGAAACCAAAGGCTAGCAATACTGCATCTGCTGGTAAAATTTCTTCTGAACCTGGAACTGGCTCAGGGCTACGACGACCGCGACTATCAGGTGCACCTAGCTGTGTAGTCACAACTTTAACGCCCGTCACTTTGCCATTTTCACCTACAATTTCAATCGGCTGACGATTAAATTGGAAATCCACACCTTCTTCACGCGCATTTTTCACTTCACGACGTGAACCCGGCATGTTTTCTTCATCACGACGGTAGGCACAGACAACGGATTCGGCACCTTGACGGATCGAGGTACGGTTACAGTCCATCGCGGTATCACCACCACCGAGAACAATCACTTTTTTGCCTTCCATGCTGATGTATTCAGATGGATCTTTTTCCCAACCTTGCGTACGGTTGACATTGGCAATCAAGAAATCCAGTGCATCATGCACACCAACAAGGTCTTCACCCGCAAAACCACCCTTCATGTAAGTATAGGTTCCCATACCCATGAATACAGCGTCGTAATCAGCCAAAAGCTGATCAATCGTCACATCTTTACCAATTTCAGTATTTAGACGGAATTCAACGCCCATGCCAGAGAAAATCTCACGGCGACGTTTCATCACATCTTTTTCCATTTTGAATTCTGGAATACCAAATGTCAGCAAACCACCAATTTCAGGGCGTTTGTCGAATACAACTGGCTTCACACCATTACGTACAAGAATATCTGCACAGCCAAGGCCAGCAGGGCCTGCACCAATAATCGCAACTTTCTTGTCTGTCCACTTAACGTGTGACATATCTGGACGCCAGCCCAATGCAAATGCCGTATCGTTAATGTATTTTTCAGCATTACCAATGGTGACTGCACCAAAGCCGTCATTTAGCGTACACGCGCCTTCACATAAACGGTCTTGCGGGCACACACGACCACAAACTTCAGGCAAGGTGTTGGTTTGATGACACAATTCTGCCGCTTGGAAAATGCGACCTTCTGCAATCAGTTTTAACCAGTTTGGAATGTAGTTATGTACTGGACATTTCCATTCACAATACGGGTTACCGCAACCTAAGCAGCGGTGTGTTTGGTTTTTTGCAACTTCAGCTGTAAACGGTTTATAGATTTCCACAAATTCTGCTTTGCGGACAACCAGATCTTTTTTCTCTGGATCTTGGCGTGCTACATCCAGGAACTGAAAGTCATTATTTAGGCGCTCTGCCATGTCTCTCTCCGTGGGTAGGTGTAAGCATGTTTGGACTTACACCTGCCTATCAAATCTGCAGTAGTGGAATTATTGTGGATCAGCTTGAGTTGTTTTCAACAAAGTCTGCAAATTAGCAGCTTTTGGTTTCACAAGCCAGAATTTGCGGCTATAGAAGTCAAACTCGTTGCGGATCTTATACGCCCAAGCACTACCTGTTTCTTTAATATGTTCATCTAAGATACGGCACAAGAACTCTTTGTGTTCTTCCATTGATTCTGTAGAGATACGGTTCAATTCAATCAGTTCGTGGTTGTAATGGTCAACAAAGTCATTGTCGAGGTCGAGCACATAAGCGAAACCGCCTGTCATACCCGCACCAAAGTTATGACCCACTTTACCCAATACCGTCACGATACCACCCGTCATGTATTCACAGCAGTGGTCGCCTGCACCTTCAATCACAGCAAACGCACCTGAGTTACGTACAGCAAAACGCTCGCCTGCTGTACCTGCAGCAAACAATTTACCGCCTGTTGCACCATACAAACAGGTGTTACCAATAATCGCAGTATTTTGAGTTTGGAACGGTGAACCTTTCGGTGGGAAGATCGAGATACGACCGCCAGCCATACCTTTACCCACGTAGTCGTTCGCATCGCCTTCTAGGCTGATGTGTAAACCACCGGCGTTCCAAACACCCAATGACTGACCTGCAGTCCCTGTTAATTTAACTTTAACAGGATGCGCTTCCATGCTGAGGTTGCCATAACGTTTTGCAATCTCACCCGAAATACGCGCGCCAATTGAACGGTCACAGTTACCAATTGTGAAGCTATATTCACCGCCTGTGCCTGCTTCAATCGCTGGCAGCATTTCAGCTACCATTTTCTCAGCCAATAAGCCTTTATCGAATGGTGCATTACCTTGTACTTCACAGTACTGTGCTTTGCCTTCAGCCGCAGGATGTGATTGGAGCAATGCACTCAAATCAAGGTGTGCATGTTTTTCAGTTTCACCCGGAAGCATTTCAAGTAAATCTGTACGACCAATCAAATCTTTGAGGCTAGACACACCGAGTGCCGCCAACCATTCACGGGTTTCTTCCGCAATAAAGTGGAAGAAGTTGATCAGCATTTCAGGCTCACCGATATAGTGTTCCTGACGTAAATGATCTTGTTGTGTTGCAACACCGGTCGCACAGTTGTTTAAGTGGCAAATACGTAGGTATTTACAACCCAATGCGATCATCGGTGTAGAACCGAAACCGAAACTTTCTGCCCCAAGAATCGCTGCTTTCACAACGTCTAGACCCGTTTTCAAGCCGCCATCAGTTTGTACACGGACCTTGCCACGCAGGTCATTCACACGAAGCGCCTGATGCGCCTCAGATAGACCAAGTTCCCATGGTGAACCTGCATGGTGAATTGAAGAAAGTGGAGAAGCCGCTGTACCACCGTCATAACCAGAAATGGTAATGAAGTCTGCGTATGCTTTTGCTACACCTGCCGCAATCGTACCGACACCCGGCTCAGAAACCAGCTTAACGGACACCATCGCCTGTGGGTTAACCTGTTTTAAATCGAAAATTAACTGTGATAAATCTTCGATTGAGTAGATGTCGTGATGCGGCGGCGGAGAAATTAATGTCACACCCGGTACTGAGTAACGTAAACGTGCAATTAAGCCATTCACTTTACCGCCCGGCAACTGACCACCTTCACCTGGTTTTGCACCTTGTGCCACTTTAATTTGAAGGACTTCTGCAGAAGTTAGATATGCAGGGGTCACACCAAAACGGCCAGATGCAATTTGTTTGATTTTCGAGTTACGGATAGTGCCGTAACGCGCTGGGTCTTCACCGCCCTCACCTGAGTTCGAGCGACCACCAATGGTATTCATAGCGATTGCAATAGCTTCGTGCGCTTCAGGCGATAATGCGCCTAAAGACATCCCAGCCGAGTCAAAACGTGGCAGAATCTCTTCTACGGATTCAACTTGATCGAGTGCAATCGATTGATCTGTTTTCAGTTTGAATAAGTCACGAATCGTCGCGATTGGACGGTTATTCACTAGCTCTGCGTATTCTTTAAAGTCCGCATAATTACCAGAACGCACAGATTTATGCAGCGCATTGATCACGTCTGGGTTAAATGCGTGATATTCCTTACCGAATACAAATTTAAGCATACCGCCTTGATCGATTGGCTTACGTGATTTCCACGCCAAATCTGCCAATTTTTTCAAGTCATTTTCTAGATCAGAGAATGTTGCGCCTTTAATACGGCTCGGTACACCCGTAAAGCATTTTGCAACCACTTCATCAGAGAGGCCGACTGCTTCAAACAGCTGACCGCCACGGTAAGAGGCAACAGTAGAAATACCCATCTTAGAAAGTACTTTCAATAAGCCTTTCTCAATACCTTTACGGAAGTTCGCTTGCGCATGAATTGGGTCACCCAGCAACTCGCCTTTCGCGATTAAGTCATTGATCACGTCATAAGCTAGGTACGGATAAATCGCAGTCGCACCGAAACCAAGAATCACCGCAAACTGATGTGCATCACGCGCCAAACCAGTTTCCACAATGATGTTGGCATCTGTACGTAGACCTACATTGATTAAATAGTGGTGAACCGCGCCAGTTGCCATTAATGCATTGGCAGGTAAGAAACCTTGACGGATTTTCTTATCAGACAATACAAGCAATGTTTTTCCGTCGCGAATCGCTTGTGCAGATTCTTCACAAATACGCGCGATAGCAGCTTCTAAGCCTTCATCTTCTGCATAGTTCAGATCGATGTCTGCAATTTCATAACCTTTACGACCAAGGGTACGAATTTGATGCATTTTCGAATTGGACAATACAGGGCTTGAAATGATCAGACGATCTGCATGCTCTGGACCTTGTTCAAATACATTTTGTTCACGGCCGAGACATGTCTCTAACGACATTACGATCGATTCACGTAATGGATCGATTGGCGGATTCGTAACCTGAGCGAACTGCTGACGGAAGTAGTCAGACACATGGCGCACTTGACGAGACAATACTGCCATTGGCGTATCATCACCCATTGAGCCCACGGCTTCCTGACCGCTTTCAGCAATTGGACGAAGCAATTGGTCACGCTCTTCAAAGGTCACCATGAACATTTTTTGTGAAGCTTTCAGGTCATCGCCTTTTAAGCCTTGTTCACATAAATATTCTTCTAGCTCTGGACTGCCTTGCACACGTACTGAGTTTTCACGTAACCACTGACGATACGGGCGCATACGTTTGAGGTGATTACTCACATCTTGAGTATCGAGCATTTTGCCAGTAAAGGTATCGATCACCAAGATTTGACCTGGACCGACACGACCTTTAGATACAACGTCTTCAGGTTCATAACCCCAAACACCAATTTCTGACGCCAAGGTGATGTAACCATTTTTAGTAATTACCCAACGTGCTGGACGTAAACCATTACGGTCAAGCATACAAATCGCATGACGGCCATCTTGAATTACCAGACCTGCTGGACCATCCCAAGCTTCCATATGTTTTGAGTTGAATTCGTAGAATGCACGTAAGTCAGCATCTAAAGTTTCAACGTTTTGCCACGCTGGTGGAACCAACATACGTAGCGCACGGAACAAGTCCATACCGCCACCAACAAGGATTTCCAGCATATTGTCTAAGCTTGAAGAATCCGAACCTGTACGGTTTACGATTGGATTCAGCTCAGTTAAACCTGGCAATAATGGGTTTTCAAATTTTGGTGTACGCGCCATCGCCCAGTTACGGTTTGCGGTAATGGTGTTAATTTCACCATTGTGCGCCAAGTAACGGAACGGCTGTGCCAAAGGCCAACGCGGCAAGGTATTGGTTGAGAAACGCTGATGGAATACTACGATGTGTGACTTTAAACGCTCATCAGCAAGATCGGTATAGAAGTCAGCAATCGCTGCTGGCATCATCAAACCTTTATAGCTGATCACAGTTGAGCATAAAGTGGTTACATAGAAGTATGGGTCAGCAGTCAGTTGTTGTTCTGCACGACGACGTGCCATCACCAACTTACGGTTGAATTCAACCTCTGAAACACCCATTGGGCAATTCACGATAATTTGTTCAAATGCAGGTAATGACTGCATCGCGATTGAACCCAACGCATCGTTATTGGTTGGCACAACACGCCAAGCGATGACTTTACAGCCTTCGTCTTCGATTTCTTTGGTTAAAATTTGTTTTGCATGTGCGGCTAATGCAGGGTCTAGATTTAGAAATACCGTACCCACAGCAAAGATTTCACTCAATGTAATGTCACTGAGTTTTTTCGCTTCTTCACGGAAAAATTCTTTTGGCATAGCAAGGAGTAGACCACAGCCGTCACCGGTTTTGCCATCTGCGGCAATACCACCACGGTGGGTCATACAACTTAAACTATGCATGGCGGTTTTGACGAGATCATGGCTTGCATCACCCTGCATATGGGCGATTAAACCGAAACCACAGTTATCTTTAAACTCATCCGGTTGGTATAAACCTTGAGCGGGAGCTACAGTATTAGGCGATGGCATGTGCATAGCGTACCCTTCTTTTCTTTACAGCTCTTTCGAGCACTTAACAAACTAATTTCTTGTTGCGATTCGTCTTAACTTACTCACATGAATTGTTCTGTCGAGCAAAATTATTTCTTATTCACACCCTTAAGATAAACCGAATTCATCTTTGATGCATGAATAAAAAGTCAAATTTTCTGCTTTTGCAGTTCAGATCAGGGATAACGACTGGATTAATGACTTCGCACTTTTATCGAATCATTTTCGCGCCAAAACAGGGAGAAAAGTTCAATTTACGCACCAATTAAGCAATTTGTATGCCAACTTGATGCATTTTCTCCTAAGATGGCTGATTACAAGCATTTTTTAGTTATAACAAATAATTCAAATTGTTCTTTTTTAATTTTATGCACTTTTTCTGTGCAGTTTAGACTTTTCCTAAGAGGTCTTGCGCTATTTTAGAACTAATTAAATGGATCGGTTACTTCTTGTTCTACCGGTGCAGGTTTTGGACGTGGTGCATCTACACTACTTTGTGATTTTTGCACATCAATCACATTCCCTTCCGCATCACGACGAGTCACCGTAGTACTTGTCGTTGCATTAGTTGGTGTTGTTACCGTCGCTGCAGCCGCTGCTTTTCGTGCGGCGATTTGAGCTTCATCAATTTTCGGTAAAGGCACAGATTTTAATTTAACAGCATATAACTTTTGACTCGACGACATTTCTTCCGTGCCCAAGTCATTCACATATGCTTGATATTGTTTAAATTCCACCACTTCAGGTTTAATTGAAGCAGGCAAAGCAATGTTGAGGCTCGACATTGCAGCTTTGGCATCATTTTGCGACGAATATGGTCCAGTTAAAATGACGTATTGCTCAGGATGGTCTTCACCTGAAAGACGAAGATAAATAAATTTGTGACGCTCAGGCTGCTTGCGTAAGAAGCTTTTTAAAATATCTTCTTCAGAAACCCGAAATAATTCAACACCATAAAGCTTGGCAGAGTCATTAATAAATTTAGTGCCGCGAAATTCTGGCTCATGTTGAGCTGTAGCAACCACACGGGTCGTCATATCAAGTGGACGTACTTCTTCATTTAATGCACCAAGATGGGACATTGCTGCCACTTTCTCTGGCTGAATTTGCAAATCCACTTCGGTTTCAGCTTGCTTTTCAACTTCAACCAATTCTTTGGTATCTGTAATCGCCCAGAAAACCAATGCAGCGAACAGACACACAGCTCCACCCACCAACCATGCGTAGTGATGAACTTTTTGCCATTGAGACTGCCGCGCTGCCATGATGTACCTACTCTGCCTGATTTGCCAAAATTGCCTGTTTCATTAACTCAACATCAAACTCTTTGGTGATGATGGCCTGACCTAATGATTTCAGTAAAATAAGTCGTAATTGCCCATTCAATACTTTTTTATCATGAGACATATACGCCAAAAAATCCTCTAGCGGAATTTTAGGGCAAACTATCGGTAATTGTGCACGTAAAATGATTTTTTTTGTACGTTCTAAATCTTCAGCTGTGATCCAGCCCATACGATGGGACAAATCTGCAGCCATTACCATACCAGTTGCAACGGCTTCACCATGCAACCATTCACCATATCCTAAGTATGATTCAATCGCATGACCAAAGGTATGACCCAGGTTTAATAACGCACGTTCGCCTTGTTCTTTTTCGTCATTGGCCACAATACGCGCTTTATGGGCACATGAACGATATACTGCTTCAGCCAACAAAGTTGCATCACCTGCAACTAAAGCATCCATATGTTGCTCAAGCCAAGCCAAGAATTCAACATCACCCAACAATGCATATTTGATCACTTCAGCCAAACCTGCAGAAAGTTCACGTGCCGGCAAAGTTTTTAATTGCGCCATATCCGCAAGAACCACTTGGGGTTGCTGGAAGGCGCCAATCATGTTTTTACCTAGTGGATGGTTAATCCCGGTTTTTCCACCGACACTTGAATCCACTTGAGAAAGTAACGTCGTCGGCACTTGAATAAAATATACACCACGTTGATAGCATGCAGAGGCAAAACCGGTCATATCCCCAATGACACCCCCACCTAATGCCAAAACCGTACAATCGCGGTTAAAGCCTGCTTCGAGTAAGGCATCAAAAATTAAATTCAAATGGTCTAAATTTTTATACTTTTCACCATCAGGCAAAATACATGTTGCAACGGTTTTCCCTAATGCTTCAATTGCATCCACATAATGTTTTAAATAGAGCGGAGCAACTGTGGTATTAGAGACAATCATCACTTGTTTACCCTGAATATAAGGCTCAAGTAAAGTTTGTGGATCGAGGTCACTACCAATAAAAATAGGGTAGCGACGATCACCAAGTTCAACATGTAAGGTTTGCATGAATTTAACCTTTTCTAACGAGATATATTTTGTGAAACAATTAAATTAAAAATTTTTTGCGCAAGATCTCGCGCGGCACCTTGATTGGTTTCAATAATATAGTGCGCGACTTCACGATAAAGAGGATCACGGGCAGCCAATAAATCTCGTAGCTTTTGCTCTGGATTTTCCACTTGAAGCAGTGGACGATTTTTGTCGCGGTAGGTTCGTTGTAACTGAATTTCCACCGGAGTATATAGATAAACAACAATACCACGTTGTTTTAAGAATTCGCGATTTGGGGGCTGAGTCACTGCACCACCGCCAGTCGCCAAGACCAGTTGTTTTTTTGCAGTTAACTCATCAATGACATTCGTTTCACGACTTCTAAACCCTTTTTCCCCTTCTTTTTCAAAAATCCAAGGAATCGTCGCACCTGTTTTACGTTCAATTTCATGATCACTGTCTAGAAATTCACGTCCTAACAATTCTGCTAAATGTCGCCCTACGGTTGTTTTTCCTGCCCCCATTGGCCCTACCAAATAGATATTTGGTAGGGTTTCAAACTCTTTGCTTGGCAAGGAGTCACCTATTTCTTTTGTTAAATTGAAAATATATTAATGATTTCTCGTAACACTGTCATTAACAATTCGCGGAGTAACAAAAATCAGCAACTCATTTTTTGCATCGCTTTTTAGATCTTTACGGAATAAACGTCCCACATAAGGAATATCCCCCAAGAATGGCACTTTAGTTTGCTTACTTTGCGTTTCCTGATTAAAAATACCGCCGAGCACAACAGTTTCACCGTTGTTGACTAAGACATCGGTATTAATTTCATTTTTATTCAGGATAATTTCACCATTATTGGCATACCCTGCTGGTGAATCACTTTTGATATTCAGCTTCATTTGCACTTTACCATCTGGAGTGATGCTCGGTGTGACATCCAGACTCAATAGAGCTTCTTTAAACTCGGTAGAAGAAGTCGCATTTGAACCGGTACCCGTTGTGGTTTGATACGGAATTTCTTGACCTGATGCAACTTTGGCTTGTTGTTTATCCGCTGTCAGTACTTTTGGTGTGGAAATCACTTCACCATAACCATCCGCTTGTAAAGCAGAAAGCTCTAAATCCAACATAAAATCAGAAAGACTAATCAAACCAAACGCAATTCGACTCGCACCTGTAGTAGTCACACCTAAATCCACGTTTAAATTTTGAGGACGTTGAATGGTATATTTCCCATCATCATCCGGGGTTTTTAAGTCCCAAAGCGTAGTATCACTCCCACCCACCAATAAATGGTCATTTTGGTTAATCCCTTGAGACAAGAGACCCCATTTCACACCCATTTCTTTGGTAAAGTCTGTAGACGCTTTCACAATACGCGCTTCGACCATCACCTGTTTGACTGAAACATCAAGCAAATCCACCATTTTACGAATTTGATCAATGTTTTGTGCGGTATCATTGATAATCAGTGTATTTGTTCGCGTATCTGCAGAAATCGTTCCACGTGGACTTAACAAATTACCCCGATCATCATCAGCATTATTACTATTAGACGATCCAGTGTTGCCTGCTGTTTTAGACTGGGTAATCAGTTTCTCAATATCAGCTGCCTTAGCATAACTTAAAGTAAGATATTCTGTTTGAATGGGTGCCAACTTCATACTTTGACGTAAGGCTTTCGCTTCTTCTTCTTCCGCTTTAATCAACTCAGAAACAGGCGCAATCCAAATCACATTACCATTACGGCGTTTATCTAAATTCTTGGTTTTCAATACGATATCTAGTGCTTGATCCCAAGGCACATCTTTCAAACGAAGTGTAATATTCCCTTGTACTGTATCAGCAGCAACCATATTGATTTCAGTGAAATCAGCCAAAAGTTGCAGCACACGACGTACTTCAATGTCTTGGAAGTCTAAAGAAATCTTCTTACCGGTATAATGATTTGCGGCTTTAGGACGTAATGGATTCTTATCTTCCGGACGTTTCAAACTCACCGTTAATTTATTATCGGTTTGATACGCCATATATTCATAGCTACCCGTCGACTGAATGGTAATTACCCCATTACCTCCATCATTATGTGCGTCCACCGTTGCAACTGGCGTTGCAAAATCATTGACATTTAAACGGCGAGTCAAATGTGCAGGTACTTTATTACCTAAAGTACGGATCACCACTTTACTGCCTTGTTGCTGAACATCAACAGGGGTGTTTCCACCCAGTAAATCTACAACAACTTGACCTTCACCATTAGAACCACGATGGAAACCAATATTTGAGATGCCCTGTTGCTGACGTTGTGCTGTAGGCTGTACATAACTTGCAGCTTGTGCAGAATTAATTTTTAGAATGAAGGTATTACCTTCAACACGCGTGGTAAATGCACCCGCATTGGCTAAATTCACAGTTAAGCGCGCACGTTGTGCATCCGAACTCACATCCACAGTGCTTGCTTCAGCCGTTGCAACAGGAATTGAACTTTGTTTTAAATTTTGCTGTGCTTTATCAAAATCTAAGACCAGTCGTGATGGTTGATCGAGTTGATAAGCTTGTGGTTGCGGCGGTAAGCCATTAAACATCACGCGAATTTCAGTCCCTTGACCTGGAATTTGCATTGGTACCACATTGGTTACACTCACCTGAGCATTGGCAACTTGCATCATCGCCATTGCAACAGCCCCCATCGAAAACTGACGAAACACATGATTCATTGTATTGCCATCCCCAAAAATAAAATCTTGTACACTATTCTTCATTTTTATTCCTTTAAGCTTAAGGTGCTGGTCCAATTAATATGAGACTTCTAGGACGCTCTACATATCCTTCTCGCCCATCCGGAATAATCTCAATCAAATCAATTTGCGTCGGGGTAATATTTACCACTCGACCATGATTGAGCCCCATATAACTTCCACGTTGAATACGCTCAACTTCACCATCCGGCGTCTGAATCAAGGCTAAAATTTGCCCAGATTGGTTACGCATACTCCCCTTCATATTCAGGGTTTCGAGTGCATAACTTTCCAAAGGTTGAGGCTGACGACTCAAGTTTGGATAAACACGCTTACCTGCCATGATTTTAAGTTCTGCTGCCAATGAACTTGGCAAGAACGGACTTTTTAAAGAGTGCGCCGCATAATTAAAAGTTTCGACAGGTACAAAATCTGGCGCAGGCTCAATCGCTAATGGCGCTTGATTGCGTATATTTGCCATCTCTTGATTGACCACATCAATACGTGATTCACAACCTGCTAATACAAATCCAACCATCACAGAAAGTGCCAATTTATTCATTTTCATTTTGGAGCCTCCTGTGTGCTTGCTGAATCTGCAGCTTTCGCAGCACTTTCAGTATTTCCTTCGTAACGATATGTTTTCGCAGAAATGACATAATCAATTTTTGGAATATCTGAGTTCTTTTCTTTATTTTCAGTTGCTGTAATCGTTAAATTATGCAAAGTCACAATCCGTGAAAGCCCGGCAATGCCACTAACAAATGAACCAAAGGCATGGTAATCACCCGTTGCTTCAATACGAATTGGCTGTTCCGTAAAGAACTCTTGCTTCACTTCAGGCTCAAGACGAATAATTTTAAATTTCAGTCCAGAATTCACACCAGTTAAGTTGATATCTTCAACCAAACCTGGAATTTCAGTTTCTTTCGGCAATTGTTCTAATTGTTGATTAAAACGTGCTTCCATATCCTGCAACTGCAACTGATATTGTTGCAAATTACGCAGTTTCGAATCTTTCTCACGAAACTCATTCAACAAATTTTGTTCTTGCGCATTAGCACTTGAAATAGCTTCAATCTTGCCTTTAATCGCCAAGAAATAGCCCAAAATTGCCACAAGAATAATGATAAAAATCCAACAGGTAATTTTGACTGAAATTGGCCAACTACCATAGTTATTCGGATCTAGCGTATTGAACTGCTGTACAAACTTATCAAAAGTCATTTTCTTTTTCGGAATGACAACAGCATCTTGATTCAATTGCTCAAATTCATCACGACTCATTTTGCAACCTCCGGAGTTGGTGTTGCTGCAGTTTGTGCGTCAGATTTTTGCGCCGATGAAGCTGACTGTCCTGCATTTGCTGCTGGATCATTAATGGTCGGCTGCGCAATTTGCTCCAAATCAGCAGTCACAGTAAATGCACCATAAGATTCTTCTACGCGAGGAACCACAGATGTCGGCGCTTTGTCTTTTTTCTCTTCAGCCACAAGGAATGAGCTCATGAAGGCATTACGATACCAAGGTGACGCTTCCAAATTACGCAGTAAATCTGCAACAGTATTTGGACTTTCCGCACGCCCTTCGATCATAAATTTGTCGCCATTACGCTCAAATTTTGTGATGTACATATTGGCAGGTGTCACACGAACCAATTCATCTACAAGATGTACAGCGATTGGACGTTGACCTTGTAAGCCTTGAATCAACTTCATGCGTTCAATAATGGCATTACGCTGTTCTTGTAAACCATCCAAAGACTTTAATTGAACATCTAAATTTTGGTTATGACTGATAATCAATTGGTTCGCTTGTTCTTGATCTTTTAATTTGTGATCAAAATACAACCATGTCAAACCAACCCCAATTACCCCAATTAAGAAAGCCCCAATACAAAGTGCAATAAATTCTTTTTTTCGTTTCTCTCTTAGCTCATCACGCCAAGGGAGCAAGTTAATTTTTGCCATTAATCAAAACTCCTCAATGCTAGACCGCATGCCACCATGAGTGATGAGGCATCATTTTCAATTTTTTTAATATCAATTTGAGGTGAAAAACCCATTTGTAAGAATGGATTGGCAATCGTGACGCGGTAACCCAATTTTTGTTGAAGTAGTTTTGCAAGCCCCGGAATATTGGCATTCCCCCCTGCCAATAAAATATGGTCAATTTCGTTGAACTGTGAAGATGAGAAGAAGAACTGTAAAGAACGCGCTGCTTGTTGCACGACAGCTTCTAAGAAAGGTTCTAAGACTTCAACATCATAATCATCTGGCAAAGCACGTGTTTTTTTCGCACGACCCGCTTCTTCGAAAGACAATGCATAGCGATTTTGAATTTCCTGTGTCAATTGTTTGCCACCAAACACTTGCTCACGGGTATAAATCACTTTGTTATTCTGCATGACAGATAAGGTCGTCATACTATGACCAATATCTAAAATGCCCACGGTATTTACACCCATTGGCAAAGTATCTGAGAAAACTTTAAATGCATTTTCAATTGCAAAGCTTTCTACATCGCCAATTTTTGGTGTCAGACCCGCAAGCTGAATAACTTCCGCACGCGCTTCAACATTTTCAATACGCGTAGCGACAAGTAAAACATTGACACGATTTGGATTAGATAGACGATCCGGCAAGACCTCAAAATCAAGGCTCGCTTCATCAAGTGGGAAAGGAATATATTGCTCAGCATCATCACGAATCTGAATTTCACGTTCATCATCGTTCATATCTGCGTCCATTTCGATGATTTTTGTAATCACCATCGATGTTGGAACCGCTAAAGCTGCATTAGTGGTCTGCGTATTGGCCAAATTAATTGCGCGCTCTAAACAGTCACCTACAGCTTCCGGATTCAATATGTTCTTTTCAACAACACTTCCTTCTGGTAACGGGACCAAAGCATAGCTTTCTACCCAATACCGTCCACTTTTTACAGAAAGTTCCAAAACCTTAACAGAAGTCGAACTAATATCTACTCCTATTAACCCCTTATTTGGCTTACGATATAACCTGAGCACAATATAATTCCTATTATTTTTTTATCCCCAAAAAAATTAACCCACTAATTAGCATTGGTCTATAATTTTATACAGATACAATAACTCATCTAACAATCCGTATATCGAAAGGATATACTGACCACCAATTAGTTTGCCATTAGCTCTTATTAAAACTTACTTGTTATGAAAAAGCTATCTTGTTCAGGCCTTGTTCATCCATTTTTTTTGGCCATTATTATTATTTTGGTCGCAATTCCAATGGGTTTCTATGGCATGTATCTCTATATTGCCCCGTCTTTGCCTGAAATGTCCATCTTAAAAAAGGCTCCATTATTAAAACCATTACAGGTTTATAGTGCTGATAATGAGCTGATTGCAGAATATGGTGGCAAACTTTCGGTCCCTGTAGAGTACGACCAAATCCCGTCTCATTTCATTCATGGCTTTTTAGCTGCGGAAGATTCTTCGTTTTTTGAACACAGCGGCATTAGTTTCAAAGGATTGGGGCGTGCCGTCAGTGAAAGTATTACCGGTTCCGATGTGCAAACCGGTGGTTCAACCATTACCATGCAGGTTGCAAAAAACTATTATCTGACTCCAGAGCGTACTTTAAAACGTAAACTGACCGAAGTTTTCCTTGCTCGAAAAATTGAACAAAATCTAAGTAAAGAAGAAATTTTAACGCTGTATGTCAACAAAATCTTTTTAGGAAAAAATGCCTACGGGATCGCAGCAGCAGCAAAAATTTATTATAACAAGAGCCTGCAAGATTTAAGTTTGGCTCAAATGGCAATGATTTCAGGCTTACCCAAAGCACCATCAAAATATAATCCTGTAGCCAATCCCAAACGTGCTTTAGAGCGTCGTAATTGGATTTTAGGACGTATGTTGCAATTGGGTTATATCAATCAATCTGAATATCAAAAAGCGATTGCTGAACCGATTAATCTCGATATGCCTGACCGCGGAGTCAGCAACAAATTCCCTTACGTCGGGGAAATGGTTCGCTCAGAACTGGTAGAAAAGTTTGGCGAACAAGCGACTGATTCTGGCTATAAAGTCTACACCACCATCAACAGCCAACGCCAAGCCTATGCCGAACAGGCCGTTCAAGAAGGTCTCGAAGCTTACGATAGACGACATGGTTGGCGTGGTGCAGAAGCACATGATGAACCCTTAAAAAACTTTATTCCATATGCCAACACCTATCCTGCCGAAGTCACTAAAGTTAACAACACCAGTATCGAAGTGTTGATGCAAGACGGCAGTAGTGTGACAGTTCCATGGTCAGGTCTGTCTTGGGCACGCCCCTATCGCAATGCCAATAGTGTAGGCAATGCGCCTAGCAAAGCCTCACAAATTGTAAAAGTTAAAGATATTATTCGCCTACGTCCGAATGCGGATAAAAGCTCATGGGCTTTGGTACAAATTCCAAAAGCGCAAGGTCAATTGATTGCCCTTAATCCCAACAATGGTGGTATTGAAGCCATTGTGGGTGGTTATAATTTTTATCAATCTAAATTTAACCGTGCCTTACAAGGCTGGCGTCAACCAGGTTCAACCATTAAACCTTTTGTTTATGCTTTAGCACTTGAACGCGGTATGACACCGTACTCCATGGTCAATGACAATCCAATTACCATTGGCAAGTGGACACCTAAAAACTCTGACGGTCGTTATTTGGGGATGATTCCTCTACGTCGTGCCCTCTATTTATCACGTAACACAGTTTCAGTTCGCTTATTACAAGTCGTCGGGATTGAACGTACTCGCCAATTATTTATGGATTTTGGTTTGCAAGAAAACCAAATTCCACATAACTACACCATTGCTTTAGGTACCCCACAGGTGCTACCGATTCAAATGGCGACAGGTTATGCGACATTTGCTAACGGCGGATATCGTATTCAACCGCACTTTATTAGCCGTATTGAAGATGCTTATGGCAAAGTCATTTATCAAGCCAATCCTGAATATGCATGTATTCAATGTATCAATCAAAAGGATGAAGTTGAATCTGCAGATCCGACCACGCCTGATGATGAAGTGATTGAAGTCACCAATCAGGATAACAAGCCCGCTGAATCGAAAATTTCCGATACTGAAGCAGCAAACTATAAGCAAGCTCAGCGAATTTTGAAGTCGAGTTCGGCCTTTGATATGGCGAACATCTTGCGTGACGTGATCCAACACGGTACAGGTCGAGCGGCTTTAAAAATTGGTCGCGGTGATTTAGGCGGTAAAACCGGTACAACCAATGATGCAAAAGACGCGTGGTTTGCTGGATTTAATGGAAAATTGGTCACTGTGGCTTGGGTCGGTTTTGACCAACCCTCTACTTTAGGTCGCCGTGAATATGGTGGTGTTGCAGCATTGCCTATTTGGTCAGATTTTATGGCGAAATCACTTAAAGGCACACCTGAAGCTTGGGTGCGTTTAGACACCCATGCCAAGAATCCAATCAACCGTAATTCGGCTAAAGCGACTCAAGGTCAACCTGAACAAGATCGTGCAGCAACGCCACCAATGGCTCAACCGCTGTATCGTCCTGCTCCTGTTGCACCGAAGCCTCAGGCTTCGCAAAATGATTTTGACGACCTTCCTGGGTCTACTGAAACCAATCTTGCACCGACTCGAACTGCGCCTCCGCCAATGCAGCCTAAACCACAAGGTGCAGAGCATAAAACGGACGCACTTGATCATCTCATCGATCAAGTTCAGTAAATACTGCATAAAAAAAGCCCTCAAACGAGGGCTTTTTTATCACTTCCAATGCATTATTTCTTTTTAAAGAGATAAATTTGATACTGCGCTTGCAACTCAAATTGTTCATTTTTTTCTAGAGCTTCTCGACGCTCAGCTTTCACTTTATATGCATAAGGCGTCATTGCAATTAAGTTTTTGAGATCCTGCTGAGAAAGTGACATTTTCGCTTGAACCACTTGTTCACTTTCCAATTCAAAATCATTCGCCAGTTGTTCCACAAATTTATGCGGTTCATGTGGTTTTACTTCTTCAAACAGGGCTTCACGCATTGCATAAAGATGCTCTGGCGCAGGTGTAACCACCATCAAGTGCCCTTCAGGCTTTAACACACGAAGGATTTCTTCTTGAGGAATAGGACTAAATAAACTCGTACACAAGTCAATCGAATGATCTAATACAGGTAAGGTTGCCCCTGTCCCAACCACCCAAGTCACCTCTTTATTCAGTTTAGCGGCCACTTGTACTGCATTTTTAGCAATATCGACACCCACACACTGTAATACTTCAGCTTGCATTGCATTGGTGTAATAGCCTTCACCACAGCCAATATCCAACAAGTTTTCAACCCTTAATTTTTGAATCAAAGCCACTACTGCCTGTTGCAGAGGTGCATAGTGACCGGCACTCAAAAACGCACGACGCGCCTGTACAGATTCTGGCGTATCGCCTGGGTTTTTACTGTGTTTATGCTGAACCACATGTAAATTGACATAGCCTTGTTTTGCAACATCATAGCTATGATTATTTTCACAGCGCCATGTCCGCTCTGTGAGTTTTAATGCTTCACGGCATACAGGACACATCAACAGGTTCATCATTTACTCCACTAGATTTTGAAATAAAAAAACCGGCATCTGTGGGAGCAAATGCCGGTTTTGTTTATTTATTTGCTTAGCGTAATTTTAAAGTCATTAGACCCAAAACTACCAGCATAATTGTAATAATCCAAAAACGAATCACCACCTGAGTTTCACGCCATCCCTTTTTCTCATAGTGATGGTGCAGCGGTGCCATTAAGAATACACGCTTGTTCCGCATACGCAGCGAGCCAATTTGCAAGAAGACAGAAATAGCTTCAACCACGAAGACACCGCCCATAATGGCAAAAACGATTTCTTGACGAACCATGACTGCAATCGTACCGAGCATCGCACCTAGAGATAAAGCACCGACATCACCCATAAAGACTTGAGCAGGATGCGCGTTAAACCATAAGAATGCTAAGCCAGCACCGATCATTGCCGCACAGATCACGACAAGTTCAGATGCGTATTTCACATAAGGAATATGTAAATAATCGGCAAAACGAACATCACCAGCCAGATAAGCAAATACGCCTAAACCTGCGGCAACCAGAACGATTGGCATAATCGCCAGACCATCCAAACCATCGGTTAAATTCACAGCATTAGATGCGCCGTTAATCACCAAATAAGTAAAGACAATAAAGCCAATACCGAGTGGAATAATGGATAACGGAATGCTAATTTCTTTAAAGAATGGAATCAGCAAATCCAACATATTTGAGGTATGTACAGGGTTTGCTTGCTGTGTCGCAATCACATAGAGCGCAATACCGGCGCCTAACGATGCCACCGAAGTCCAAAAGAATTTCTTCTTCGCAGGCAGACCCGCATTATCTTTATAACGGATTTTAATCCAGTCATCTGCCCAGCCAACAGCACCAAAGATCACCATCACCCCAAGTACAATCCATACATAAGGGTTTGAAAGATCGGCCCAAAGTAAGGTTGAAATCCCAATAGACAGTAAAATCAACACACCACCCATAGTTGGTGTGCCCATTTTTTTGGCATGATTTTCAGGTGCAAATGAACTGACTGCCTGACCATATTTGAGAGCTTGCAATTTGCGGATCATCACAGGTCCAAGCAACAGACCAATGGCCAATGCCGTTAAGACACTGAGTAGCGAACGAAGCGTTAAATAACGAACAACCTGAAACGAGCTGTGATAACCCGCAAGCTGCTCAAATAACCATAACAGCATTAAAGTTTCTCCATCAATTCAGCCATCAAAGTTTCCATGTGGGTATAACGAGAACCTTTAAACAGGAAACTCATGGACTGAGGCTGATGTGTTTTGACTAGACTAATTAATAACGGTAAAGCCTGTTCTTGAGTAAGAAAGGCCTGTAATTTTTTACCATATTGTGTACTGCGCGCGCCTTCTTGCACAGCAGGTGAAAACTCACCGACAGCAACGACAAATTGAAGACCAGAGTGTGAGACAAGATCACGTCCCAACATGTAGTGCTGCTGTGCAGCAGAAGAACCTAACTCACCAATATCCCCAATGACCATGACTTTGATGCCATCTTGCTGCGCAAGTACATCAGCAGCAGCACGCATTGAGGTTGGATTTGCATTGTAAGTATCATCAATAAACAAATAATCTTTATGTTGAATAAAGTTTAGACGGCCTTTGGCACCTGTCGCATGTTCAAGCCCCACAACGATATCATCTAAACTCACACCAATCGACAACGCGAAAGCTGCGGCTGCAGTGGCATTTTGCACATTATGTTCACCAGCAAATGGCAGCTGAACAGGACGTGCACCGTGTGGCGTATTTAAGATAAAACGTGAAGATTGAGCCTGAAGCTCCGTCTCAGTCGCAAAGACATCCCCACCCTGACCAAAACTCATTAATTGTTCAGTTTGCACAGCTTGACGAATGGCATCTGTAAAATCATCTGCCGCAGGGACAATCGAAGTTCCTGTTTTCGCTATATGTGCATAAATTTCAGACTTGGCACGACAAATGCCATCACGCCCACCAAATTCACCCATATGAGCAGTACCAATATTTAAAATACCGGCAACCTGAGGCTGTACCAAATTTGAGGTGTAATCAATTTCACCCTTATGACTGGCACCAAGCTCCATCACGGCATACTGATGTTCTGGACGCAACTCAAGTAACATCATCGGTACGCCAAGGTCATTATTTAAATTACCGCGCGTAATTAATGTTGGTGCAAGACGAGAAAGGATACTCCCGAGCATCTCTTTGGTCGTAGTTTTACCACTGCTTCCTGTCAAGGCAATGACTTTTAAAGCTGGGTTTTGGGCACGACGAAATGCACCCAAATGTCCAAGCGCCAAACGTGTATCTGCAACCACCAACTGACAAATATCCACATCGACCGGATGACTAACGATGGCAATTTCACAACCCTTTTCAGCCACTTGAGCAAGGAAGTCATGCGCATCAAAGCGTTCACCTTTCAGGGCAAGAAAAGCGTCACCTTGCTCTGCATGACGTGAGTCGGTCAAAATTCGTTTTACAGAACCTGTCGGCGCTTGATTGTTATGCCAGTGGCCTTGTGTCGCTTGAACCAACTGTTCGGCAGTCCATGGTTCTAACGGAACCGTACTGGTCGTTGAAGTATGCATATCTGTTTCCTATTGCGCTGGATAAGCCGAGTCAGTGTTGTGATGCTGTGAATCAATCGCTGATTTCACTTCCACCACATCATCAAACCAATGTCGAACACCATCAATTTCTTGATAGTTTTCATGGCCTTTACCAGCAATCACCACAATATCACCCGCTTGCGCATGGTTGACTGCGAATTTAATCGCTTCACGGCGGTCATGGATTTCATGGACAGTTTTTCCAGTGAAATCAATACCAGCCTTCATATCTGCAAAAATTTGTTCTGGGTTTTCAGTACGTGGATTATCTGAGGTAATCAACGCAACATCTGCATGGTTTAATGCCGCTTGTGTCATCAATGGACGCTTACCACGGTCACGATCACCACCACAGCCGAACACCGCCCATAACTGTTGCGATACATGACGTTTTAAAGTCTGTAACACTTGAACTAAAGCATCTGGTGTATGTGCATAATCCACCACAAACAGGCGTTCATCATCACGAATCACTTGCATACGACCCGGTGCACCTTTTAACTCGGGCGCAGTTGCGATCAAGGCAGATAAGTCAAAACCCGCTTGCTCCGCTGAAATTAAGCTCGCCACAACATTTTCAATATTGAAGTGTCCCAATAATGGACTTTGCACCACAAATTCAGCTTGAGCAGTACGCAATTTAAATTGTGCGCCCGTTAAGCTGTATTGAATATCCGTCACTTGATAATCCGCAGCCTGACGCGTTGAATAAGTCAAAATTTTAGGCTGAGCCGGATTTTGACGTGCAGCATTCATCATCACTTCGGCATGTTCATCATCGAGATTGATGACTGCAACTTTGAGCGATGGAAACTGAAATAAACGTGATTTCGCTTCAGCATAGGCTTGAAGGGTTTTATGATAATCCAAATGGTCACGACTTAAATTGCTATAAGCGGCAATTTCAATAGCACAACCATTTAATCGACCTTGTTCTAATCCATGCGAACTTGCCTCAATGGCAGCAAACTCTGCTTCTTCAAGTGCATAGGTATGCAACGCATTTTGCATATGTAACGCATCTAAAGTGGTGTGAGAAGAAGCTTCTAAATTCGGTAAAATTCCGTTACCAGTGGTTCCCATCACTGCACACTTTTTGCCTTGCAACATGAGTAATTCAGCGATTAAGCGTGAGATTGTGGTTTTACCATTGGTACCCGTCACTGCCAAAATTCGTGCAGCTTGAACCGGTTGAGTCGCCTGTAAATATTGCTTTTGCCACAGCCCCATCAATTGACGCACATCCGCGAACACGACACTTTGATCCAAGCCCAAATCAGTTTCGGAAATAACTGCCAACGCACCATTTTCTAACGCTGTACATGCAAATTGTGCTGTTTTTTCAGGTTGCGAAAACGAAGTCAGGGCAATAAATATTTGCCCTGCTGTAACTTTGCGACTATCCAGATTGAAGCCTTGAAAGGATTGCGACATCCATTCAGCGGGCTGTTCAACGGTGTATAGATCTTGAAACGTAATTTTCATTCATCACCTATTACTGGATCTTAGGAGTGTCTAAAGGTTTATCTAAAGGTACGTTCATTAAACGTAAAGATTCTTGCATTACACGAGCAAAAACGGGTGCAGCCACCAGACCACCGTAATACTGACCTGTTGGGTTTTCCACCACAACAATCATGGCCAAACGTGGATCACTCACTGGTGCGACACCAGCAAAGAGTGCACGATATTCTGAAGTCGAATAGCCTTTACGGTCTGCACGTAATTTATGTGCTGTACCAGTTTTACCCGCCACGCGATAACCCGGAATATTGGCTTGACGTGCCGTACCACCCGGCAAGGTCACTGCTTCCATCATTAAAAGTACTTGATCAGCAATTTTAGGGTCAACCATCTGCTCACCTTTCGGCTTTTCCTCAAGCTTATACAAGCTCAGTGGCATTTTGACGCCCTTATTGGCAATCATGGCATAAGCATCAGCCAGTTGGAGTACTGTAGCGTTCAAACCATAACCATAAGCCATGGTCGCTACTTCAGACACATTCCATTTACTCTTCGGCAAAATCAGACCAGCACTTTCACCGGGGAATTTCACCGCTGAACGTTGACCAAAGCCAAGACGTTGATAGAACGTTGGTAATGTTTCATAAGGGAGAGATAAAGCGATTTTTGCCACACCGACGTTAGACGATTTTTGAATAATGCCGCCCAAAGTCAGAGGGCCATAGTTATGCGTATCTCGGATAGTATGATTCCCTACACGCATAGAACCCGGTGTAGTATTTACCACCGTATTTGCCGTGTATTTACCGCTTTCCAATGCCATTGCCACGGTCATTGGCTTCATGGTTGAACCTGGCTCAAAGGAGTCAATCGCACCACGGTTACGCATGGCATCTTTATTTAAGACACCTTTTTTATCATTCGGGTTGTACGACGGCCAAGAGGTCATCGCTAAAATTTCACCCGTTTTGACATCGACAGCAATCGCTGTGGCAGAACGTGCGTTATTGGCTACGCCGGCTGCAGTCAACTCACGATACATAATGTATTGCAAACGTGAATCAATACTCAGCGTGATATTTTCACCCGACTCAACCTCTTTCACGATCTCAGGGTCTTTAACGCGGTTGCCTTTTTTATCTCGGACAATTTGCTGCGCACCATCTACGCCTGCAAGACGTTCATTCAATTGCATCTCTAAACCTTCGATGCCCATACCCTCACTATTGGTTAAACCAATAATTTGTGAGTTTGGCTGAGGCTGTGGATAGTAGCGCTTATAGTTTTTCTCGGTATATACCCCCTGAAAGTCACGTTTCATGATCAATTCAGCTTGTTGTGGTGGCACTTCTTTCTTTAAAACTAAATAACGTGAACGTGGACGCTCATTCATTTTGCGTCTCAGTTCAGCACGATCCATCCCTACAGCATCAGCGAGTTCATCTAAATTCAGATTTTTATCTGGTAATTGACGTTTTAACTTACGGTTGTTTGGATCTTTAGCCAATTCCACCGTAATTTCTTCAAAGAGTTTTTTATTGTCAAAATAATCACGTGGATCGATCACGATTTTCATGATCGGAGTACTAATGGCTAAAGGAACGCCGTGACGGTCATAGATTACACCGCGCATGGCTTTTAAGGTTTCAGTTCTTAAAATTTTGGCATTGGCTTTATTTTGTAAAAAGTCTTTATTGATGATTTGTACATAAAAAGCCCGCCCGACCAATGCAATAAAGCACAGTAAAACCACCGCCCACATCAAGTGATAGCGCCACATCTCCACCGAAATGGCTGTACGACCAGTAACAGACTGCTGTTTTTTACGCGGAGTTTGTTTGTTTCTCTTTTCAACCATGTGACCGGCAGCCTATTTTTTCTGTTCTGGAGTTTGTGGCAATGAAATAACAACGGTTTGTGCAATAGGAGGCGAATACATGCGTAATTGGGTAACTGCACGTGTCCCAATTTGGGCTGTTGCACCGAAAGTTTGTTGTTCGATCAGCAAACGTCCCCATTCTGCGTTGAGGTCATCCCTTTCACGCATATAGGTACTCAATTGACGATAATCTTGGCGATATTCAAAGACTTGAAAGACCACCATAATCGCACTCACAAAAACCAAGAGCAATAAAATGCCATATGTAATGATTTTCTTCGACTGCGATTGATCAGAGTTTTTTTCGATTGCTTCGGTTTTCATTCTTTGCCTTTTAAGCTAAACGCTCTGCCACACGAAGCCAAGCACTACGAGATCGCGGATTGGCTTTAACTTCTTCTTCACTTGCTTTAATTCGTGACACTTTTTTTAAGCGGCGGGTATCTTCGCGTTTTTGTGGTAAACCCCAGCCTGTGTCTTCTGCAAGTGTAGATTCTTTTTGAATAAATTGTTTAATTAAACGATCCTCTAAAGAGTGGAAACTGATTACTGCAAGAGTGCCTTCAGGTTTCAGCATATCCACCGCTTGAGGTAAGAAGATATCAATATCGTCGAGTTCTTTGTTAATAGCAATACGAATTGCTTGGAAAGTTCGTGTCGCTGCATGTTTATTTTTTTCCCATTTCGGGTGGGCAACTTTCACGATTTCGGCCAATTGAGCTGTGGTTTCAATATACCCTGCCGCTTTAATCGCTTTGGCAATACGGCGGCTATAACGCTCTTCACCATATTTAAAAATAATATTAGCTAAATCTTCTTCTTCAATATCAACCAACCACTCTGCGGCTGTTGGACCTTGTGAATTGTCCATACGCATATCAAGTGGGCCATCTTTCATAAAACTAAAGCCACGCTCTGCTTGGTCTAGCTGCGGAGATGATACCCCTAAATCCGCCATAATACCGTCGACCAAATCGATACCTCGACTACGCAGTTCCTCTTTTAAATCGGCAAAACTAGCGTGAATGATTTTAAAACGCGCATCTTCTTGTTCTAATTCTGCTGCAACAGCCAATGCTTGCGGATCTTTATCAAAGGCATAAACACGTGCGTTTTCATCTAATTTAGACAGTAATAAACGCGTATGACCACCACGCCCAAATGTACCATCTACGAAAATTCCTGTATTGCGATCTGCCAGTAAAGCATCAACAGTTTCATGAAGTAATACAGAAATATGCGACATAAGGGTTCGTTCAACACAGCTAAAAATGTAACTGCACATTATTACCTTGTTTTAGCAAAGCTCCAAACGTCTTTTTGTACAGAAATATTACTTTCCATAGAGAAAACCGTTTTTATTTTTTGCCATCCATTAAAAAACCTCCCGAAGGAGGTCTTTAAACATCTCAAATCATAGATTTCGATGCATTAACGCTTGTTATTGTAGATCTGATCGAAGATCGCACCATTCACAAAATGTGTCTTTTGCGCTTTTGCCCAACCACCAAACACTTCATCGATGGTAAAGGTTCTTAATGGCGGGAACTGTGATTTATATTTTACTAAAACTGCTGCATTACGTGGGCGGTAAAAATGACGAGCTGCCATCTCTTGACCTAATGGAGAATAAAGATAATTGATATAGCCTTGAGCTAACCATTTATTACCATTTTTATCGACAGTTTTGTCTACGATTGCCACTGAAGGCTCAGTCAAAATCGACATCGATGGATATACGATATCAAATTTGTTTTTACCCAAAGTTTTTTGCGTAACTAAAGCTTCGTTTTCCCAAGTCAATAACACATCACCAATACCACGTTCTGCAAATGTAGTCATCGATGCACGTGCCGCAGAGTCCATTACTTTTACGTTATGGTACATCTTACCCACGAAATCTTTGGCTTTCGCTTCATTACCACCCGGCTGTTTCAAAGCATAACCCCAAGCTGACAAGTAAACCCAACGTGGGAGACCGCCAGTTTTCGGGTTTGGGGTAATAATTTGTACGCCCGGTTTGGTTAAATCAGACCAATCTTTAATATGTTTCGGGTTGCCCTTACGCACCATGAAGACAATCGTTGACGTATATGGCGCTGAGTTATGTGGAAACTCTTTTTGCCAACCCGGCTGAATCTGACCAGACTTTACAATTTCTTCGATGTCATTGGCCAAGGCCAAAGTCACGACATCACCTTTTAAGCCATCAACCACGGAACGGGCTTGTTTACCTGAACCACCATGTGATTGTTTAAATGCAACCGTTTTACCGGTACGCTCTTTCCAATATGCACCAAATGACTTATTAAATTCGTCATAAAATTCACGCGTTGCATCATAAGAAACATTTAAAAATTCACGATCAGCGGCCTGAGCAGACGCTGAAAATGCAACACCAGTGGCAAGCAACGCGGCACTGAGCCACGCCTTAAATTGAGTTTTCATAACAGCCAGCATAAAGTTATATTCAATACTGCTAAATATATGAAATAAAGTCATAAATCGCAATTGCAGCGTGTTTAGACGCTTTGTTGAATACAGCTAACGCTACGAATTTAATTGTTTGTTTTTCATATTAAAATACACAAAAACAATCTACTTATTCCCTATATATAGATTTTTATGCATTACATATGCAAAAAAACGGATAACCCCCAATTATCCGTTTTTACACCAATCAACTTTATTTGCAGACTTACTCTTTATTCTTTTCACTATAGATTTGATCGAAAATCGCACCATTCACAAAATGTGTCTTTTGCGCTTTTGCCCAACCTCCAAACACTTTATCAATGGTAAAGGTTTGAACTTTCGGGAATTGAGCAGCGTATTTTGCTGTGGCTTTTGCATCGCGAGGGCGGAAGAAATATTTACCTGCCAGCTCTTGGCCCTTAGGTGAATATAGATAGTTTAAATAACCCTTCGCCAAATTTCGATTACCATTTTTGTCGACGGTTTTATCCACTACTGCCACTGAAGGTTCAGCTAAAATCGAAATAGACGGATAAACAATGTTATATTTATCTTTGCCTAGGCCCTGAGTCGCTAATAGTGCCTCATTTTCCCAAGATAGTAAGACATCTCCAATGCCACGCTCAGCAAAGGTCGTGAGCGAACCACGTGCACCAGAATCCAATACTTTGACATTGCTATAGAGTTTTTTCACCAATTCTTTGGCTTTGGCCTCATTTCCACCCGGTTGTTTTAAAGCATATCCCCAAGCTGATAAATAGATCCAACGCGGTGCCCCACCTGTTTTTGGATTTGGCGTAATAATTTCAACACCCGGTTTGGTCAGGTCATTCCAATCTTTAATTTTTTTCGGGTTGCCCTTACGCACCAAAAATACGATAGTTGAGGTATACGGTGCAGAATTATGTGGAAATTGTTTTTGCCAATTTTTATTGATTTGTCCGGTCGCCACAATTTCATCAATATCGTTGGCCAATGCCAAAGTGACAACGTCTGCTTGTAAACCCGTTGCTACTGCACGAGCTTGTTTGCCAGAACCACCATGTGATTGTTTAAAGTTAATCTCTTGTCCTGTACGTTTTTTCCAATATTGTCCAAATTCTTGGTTATATTCCTGATAAAACTCACGTGTTGGGTCATATGAGACATTTAAGAAATCTTTTGCGGCATACACCTGTACCGCCACTCCACCCAACAAAGCGAAAATGCCCGATGCTATTATTTTTTTCATCTGCTCAAACTCAAATTGATCTTGAGAGCACTATACAAATCAAAAATAACTTTAACAATCAGCTATCTATAATATAAATTCAAATCTATTTCTGTTTTAAAGATATCTAAAAATAACGTATTTAAAGCTTTAATTCTGCTAATATAGCAACAATCAGAAGCAATCTCCATGCTATCTTCATAGTTGTTTGCTAAAACATCCGAAAATCTGGAGAAAACAGTCTATTTAGGTAATCCCAGTACAGACTTTTTTAGTTTTTTTGTAAAAATTGTGACGTAGTTCTACTTTTTAATTACGAAAGATGGTTAAATCGTAGCCTAAATATTAAAACTATTTTGCAAATAAAAAGTTCCATCACCAAAACTAGGGGGAGATTTGGACATGAAATTTTCATACGCACTATGCCTAGGCTTAAGTTTAAGCGTTACTGCACAGACTGCTTTGTGTGCTGCAACCAGCACCGCATCGAATAATAAACTTACGATGCCTGCTGAACGTACCTCATTGATCGAAAAAGCGATTAATCAGCAAAAATCTGAAGGTAAAGGCCGTACAGACGATAATTTAAAAGTACTTACGTCTATTAAAGCTGCACCGACTCAAAGTTTCTTTGCATCACAAAACCAAAGTTTTTCTCGTTTTGTTCAAGCTATTTTTTCTGGTAGCAGCTCATAACGACATCAGCATACTCATGTCATCCAAGCTATTGTTTTAGACGAGTTCCCCTACTGTCGTCTAAAAAATACTAAAAAACGCCTGATCACTCAATGTTGAATTAAGCATTAAGTGATCAGGCTTTTTCGTTATAATAGATCCCAATTTACATTCTGATTAAAAGCTGATTATGACTGTTCGTACTCGTATCGCACCTTCTCCTACTGGTTTCCCGCATGTTGGGACTGCTTATATTGCATTGTTTAACTTATGTTTTGCGAAGCAACATGGCGGTGAATTTATTCTTCGTATTGAAGATACAGACCAACTGCGCTCTACCCCAGAATCTGAAAAAATGATTTTAGATTCATTGCGTTGGTTAGGTTTGAACTGGTCAGAAGGTCCAGATGTGGGTGGCCCTCATGCGCCATACCGTCAATCTGAACGTATGGATATTTATAAACAATATGCTTTGGAACTGGTTGAAAAAGGCCATGCATTCTACTGCTTCGCAACAGCAGAAGAACTCGATCAAATGCGTGCGGAACAACAAGCTCGTGGTGAATCACCGCGTTACGACGGACGTGGCTTAAAACACACTACGGAAGAAGTGGCGCAGCGTTTGGCTGCTGGTGAACCGCATGTCATTCGTATGAAAGTGCCTGAAGAAGGGATTTGTAAATTTAACGATTTACTGCGTGGCGAAGTCGAAATTCCTTGGGCGCAAGTCGACATGCAAATTCTACTGAAAACCGATGGTTTACCGACGTATCACTTGGCAAACGTAGTTGATGACCATTTAATGGAAATCACTCACGTGATTCGTGGTGAAGAATGGATTCCCTCTGCGCCTAAACACCAATTATTGTACAAATATTTTGGTTGGGACATGCCGGTGCTTTGCCACATGCCGCTGTTACGTAACCCAGATAAATCAAAACTGTCTAAACGTAAAAACCCAACATCAATTAACTACTACAAAGACATCGGCGTTTTACCAGAAGCCTTGTTGAACTACTTAGGCCGCATGGGCTGGTCAATGCCGGATGAAAGTGAAAAATTCACTTTGGCTGAAATGATTGAACACTTTGACATTCAACGTGTATCACTAGGCGGTCCAATCTTTGATGTTGAAAAGCTAAACTGGTTAAATGGTCAATGGATTAAAGGTTTAACACCGGGTCAATTGCTCGATACCCTACTGGCTTGGAAATCAGATCGTAATACCTTGGAAGAAATTGCTGCTGCGATTCAACCACGTATTAATTTATTGTCTGAAGCAGTGAATTGGGCAGGTTTTTATTTCAACCAATTCCCAACACTCAGCAAAGAACAGTTTGAAAGCAAAAAATTGACTGAAGAACAAGTTCGTCAAAGCCTTCAATTTGCCATTTGGCGTCTAGAAAGCATGTTCACTTGGAACAATGACACTGTCAGCCAAACTCTGATGGATTTGGCGAACCAAATGGACATTAAACTTCGTGACTTCATGCCAACCTTCTTTATTGCTATTGCTGGTTCGACATCTTCGACACCGGTTATGCAATCGATGGTAACCATTGGTCCTGATTTAACCTTTGCTCGCTTACGTCATGCGCTTGAAATTGTGGGCGGTCCGAGTAAAAAAGAAACAAAAGCATGGGAAAAACTCAATGAAAGCCTAAAACTGCCGAAAAATGATGCAGTTGATGAAGCTTAATTGATTTTTTAGTTGACGGATGGGCGTTATCCCCCTAATATAGCGCCCATACCGAGAGATGGTGTCAACCCACTCTAAGTTGCCTCAAATTGTCCCTATCGTCTAGAGGCCTAGGACATCGCCCTTTCACGGCGGTAACCGGGGTTCGAATCCCCGTAGGGACGCCATATTCAAGGTGATGCAAATCATCTTATAAAAAACCCAAGCATTATGACTTGGGTTTTTTATTGCCTAAATTTTATCTGATTTAAATTTACGGTATTTTTGCTTTCTGCGTCATTCTGATTAAAATAAACCATAGATTAAAATTATGGAGTTGCAATGCAATACCGTTGCCCTAAATGTCAAAGCCCTAAAATTATGCCTCTTGCGCAAGCAGGCCAGCCTGTTGCTCGTCCTGTCGTGCCTAAAAGCCTGATTATCCTCATCCCTGCGGTATTTATTCTTTTACTGTTGGTGATTATCAGCATCGCAATGTGGATTTTTGGTGACGGTGCAGGTACTACATTACAAACTGCGACTGTTGTTGTATTTATTGCCTGCTTGATTGCTGGCTTCATGTTCTATCGCGACCTGCCAGATTTTAAAATCTCAATGCAAGGTTTTATGCAATCACAGAAAAAATGGAAATGCCGCGAATGTAATCATGAGTGGGAAATCTAAACAGGCCATTTAAATCACATCAGCATTAGTGCTGATGTGGTTCATCATGAGAATGCGCGTGATCATCTTGAAGGTGCTCATGTGCATGATCAGACTTTTGGGTGTGTTGGTGTACCACACATTCATCCTCTTCGATCTGCAAAGTCATCTCCGTGATTCCATGTTCATGTTGCAACATTTCAATCGCCTCAAAATATAAGGCATTACGATCGGCTTCAGGTGCAAAGAGATGAACTGTCAAATGCACATTCTTTGACGTTATTGCCCAGACCTTTAACTGGTGAATGCTCTCCACCCCTTTGAGTGCCAATAAATCATTGCGTAACTTTTCTATGTCGATTTCTTCAGGCACGCCTTCCAATAAAATATTGATACTTTGTTTTAATAAAATCCAAGTCCTTGGTAAGACCCAAAAACCAATGAGCACCGCTATAAGGGTATCGACCCACATCCAGCCCGTAAAATAAATAATCGCCGCGCCAATAATCACACCCACCGAACCTAAGGCATCACTCAACACCTCTAGATACGCTCCTTTCACATTCAAGCTTTCTTGCGAACTGGAAAATAAAATACGCATCGAGATTAAATTAATGATCAAACCAATAACCGCCACAATCATCATGCCCATGCTTTGAATTTCCGGCGGCGTTGAAAAGCGCTGATAGGCCTCATACAAAATATAAATCGCAACCACAAATAGCATCAAGGCATTAAACAAGGCAGCCAAAATCTCAAAACGCTGATAGCCAAAGGTGCGTTTATTGTCAGCAGGAAGCTTGCCAATTTTGATCGCGACCAATGCTATGGCAAGGGCTGCAGCATCGGTGAACATATGTGCCGCATCTGACAATAGCGCCAAACTTTGCGTCATAAAGCCAGCAATAACTTCAATAATCAAAAAAGTACTGGTCAGTGCTAAAGCAAAACTTAATTTTTTGACATTCCCTTCTGTGACAACGGCATGGCTGTGGTCATGCCCATAATGCTCACTCATTATTTTCTGACCTTTATAAATTATATGTTCTTCAGCCTTGAGCTTAACAGGTGCAGTAAACGTAATAAAATTACATCATTCAACCTTCAGTATTACGTTTTACTTTCAAGCTTAAAAACTGCTTTTTCAGCATCCTCTTTCAGTTTATTCAAATTAATTTTCTCGATCTAGATAACTGAAATTACTTATAAATATTTTTTTAATACCTATTCACATATCATGACAAGCATGCTAATTTTCATCTTAAGTGTGATCTGTTTAAAACAATTAAATCATTCATCGCAGCGCACGAATGACTACTGTTAATATTTTTTATTAATCAAGTGGTTATACTTAGCAACAAGGAGTTTAACAATGATGATACAAGCTCTGAAAAAAATTTATGCACTGTTGTCACAACAGATGAATCCAAAGTTGCAAGGAATGCATCTTTCGGTTCCAGAAGCCGAGGGTGATTACGCCCAAGGGACTTATTTTGAAATTCTTGCGGCTCAACACCATCAAGACTTTCTCAGTCACCATACTATGGATTCAGCAGACCAATCCCCTACCGACTATCGTAATGCAATGTGGAATTTTTTAAGTGCCGCATTAAAAGGTCATAAAGATGCCCAATATCGCTTAGGTCTCGGTTATTTACGTGGAGAACTCGGCTTAGACCGTAATTATGAACTTGCAGAGCTTTGGCTCAGTAAAGCTGCTGCACAAGGCCATGAACATGCAGACTACGTCTTACATCATGCCTATGAAGACATAGTTGTATAGTCATTGCATCTCAAGCAATAAAAAACCAGCCCGCAGGCTGGTTTTTTATTTTAAAACTGGAACTTAGTTACCAATTTTGCGGTATTTCTGACGCTTTGCAACAAGGTCATCACCATCACGTTTACGGCGGTATTCTTCAAATTCATGGTAGTTACCCGTGAAGAATTCAGGGGTTTCACCTTCAAATGACAAGATGTGCGTAGCAATACGGTCGAGGAACCAACGGTCATGCGAGATCACCATGACAGTACCTGGGAATACCAGAATGGCATCTTCAAGCGCACGTAAAGTTTCGATATCCAAGTCGTTTGATGGTTCATCGAGTAAGATGACGTTTGCGCCCATTTGCAGGATTTTCGCAAGTTGTAAACGGTTACGCTCACCACCTGACAATTGACCTACACGTTTTTGCTGATCTTGACCTTTGAAGTTAAAGCGACCGATATACGCACGAGATGCGATTTCGTATTCACCAATTTTCAAGATGTCTAAACCGCCAGAAACTTCTTCCCAAACAGTTTTGTTGTCATCTAAGGTGTCACGAATCTGACCAACATAAGCCACTTTAACCGATTCACCCAGTACCACAGTACCTGTATCTGGTTGTTGCTCGCCTGTCATCATACGGAACAATGTGGTTTTACCCGCACCGTTCTCACCCACGATACCCACAATGGCACAAGGTGGTACAACGAATGATAAGTCTTTATAAAGCGTACGATCACCAAACGACTTGCTGATGCCTTCAACTTCTACAACCTTGTTGCCTAGACGTGGACCAGGTGGAATGTAGATTTCAGACGTTTCGTTACGCTGTTGGAATTCGCGTGAGTTAAGCTCTTCAAAACGCTCCATACGCGCTTTGTTTTTCTTTTGCTGACCTTTGGCATTTGAACGAACCCATTCAAGTTCTTTTTTCAATGCTTTAGCAAAAGATTCTTCTTGCTTCTGTTCTTGCTCTAAACGAGCATTTTTCTGCTCTAACCAAGAAGAATAGTTGCCTTGGTATGGAATACCCATGCCGCGGTCAAGCTCAAGAATCCACTCTGCCACGTTATCCAAGAAGTAACGGTCATGGGTAATCGCAACAATTGTACCTGGGAAGTCTTTCAAGAAACGTTCTAACCAAGATACTGATGAAGCATCCAAATGGTTCGTCGGTTCGTCTAGAAGCAGCATGTCTGGTTTAGACAATAACAAACGGCAAAGTGCAACACGACGGCGCTCACCACCAGACAACTTAGATACATCTGCATCCCAAGCTGGAAGATTCAACGCTGCAGCAGCCTGATCCATTTGGTTCACAATATTATGTGCATCCCATGAATGGATAATGGCTTCTAACTTCTCTTGTTCTTTTGCAAGTGCATCAAAGTCAGCATCTTCTGCTGCATATTCTGCAAACACTTCATCAAGACGCGCCAAAGCATCTAACGGCTCACGTAAACCGTCTTCAACGTTACCACGAACGTCTTTGCTTTCATCCAAGGGCGGCTCTTGTTCAAGGTAACCAATTTTGATACCCGGTTGAGCACGTGCTTCACCTGAGAAATCTTTATCTACGCCCGCCATAATACGAAGCAAGGTAGATTTACCTGCACCGTTTAGACCAAGCACACCAATTTTTGCGCCTGGGAAAAATGATAAAGAGATGTCTTTCAGGATTTCGCGCTTAGGCGGAACCATCTTCGACACACGGTTCATCGTGTAAATATATTGGGCCACTTAGGACTCCTCAATAGTCAAAACATATACGGAACAACACAAAGTTGCCCCTGCTCAATTGAGCGAAAAAATAATCGGCTATTATACGCATAAAGTCGTGAAAAAATAAGGTTTCGCACACGCCTTCAATGCATTGTTACAAGTTTAATGGCGAACAAAATTTAAACATGCGTTTTTAAGCATAATTTCGCTCATCTTTAGCTGAAAATTTTTCAATAATATGAATAATTATGATATTAATTTTATAAATAAAGCACTTTTATTCATATATATAAGTGATAGACTGTTTAAAAAATTAGCTCACTTAGATGAAGTAATCATGACCTATAAAGACGAAACTTTAGCAATTCACGCGGGGTATACCCCGGAGCCAACCACCAAAGCGGTTGCGGTGCCGATTTATCAAACCACCTCATATTCCTTTGATAACACACAGCATGGTGCTGATTTATTTGACTTAAAAGTTCAGGGTAATATTTATACCCGCATTATGAATCCAACCACGGCGGTACTTGAACAGCGTGTTGCAGCGCTCGAAGGCGGTATTGGCGCTTTGGCCTTAGCCTCTGGTATGGCGGCCATTACATATGCGATTCAAACCATTGCTGAAGCAGGCGACAATATCGCTTCAGTTTCGACCCTATATGGCGGCACATATAATCTGTTTGCCCACACCCTGCCGAAACAAGGCATAGAAGTTCGCTTCTTTGATTATCAAAACCCCGAAGCGCTGCGCAGCCTCATCGATGACAAAACCAAGTTGGTCTTTGTCGAATCTATTGGTAACCCATTGGGCAATATTATTGACCTCGAAGCAATTTCGAAAATTGCGCATGAATTTGGCATACCTGTAGTAGTAGACAATACCGTTGCTACTCCTGTCCTGCAAAAATCATTTGAATTTGGTGCCGACATTGTGGTGCATTCATTGACCAAATATATTGGCGGTCATGGTAATTCGATCGGCGGCATCATCGTCGATAGCGGCAAGTTTCCTTGGGGCAAATACCCTGAACGTTTTAAATCACTCAACACCCCTGATCCAAGCTACCACGGGGTGAATTATGTCGAAGCTTTAGGTGAGGCAGCCTACATTGCCCGTGCGCGTGTAGTACCACTGCGTAATACGGGCGCTGCGATCAGCCCGCACAATGTGTTTTTGATTTTACAAGGTTTGGAAACCTTAAGCCTGCGCATGGAACGCCATACTGAAAATGCGCAAAAAGTGGCTGAATATTTACAGGCGCATCCAAAAGTAAAATGGGTCAACTACGCTGGCCTAAAAGACCACCCGCAGCATGCTTTGGCGCAAAAATATGTCAAAGGCAAACCGTCTGCGATTCTTTCCTTTGGGGTGCAAGACGGCCTTGCAGGCGGCACGCGTTTCATTGATGCCTTGCAGCTGTTTACCCGCCTTGTGAATATTGGTGATGCCAAAAGTTTAGCCTGCCATCCCGCGACCACGACACATCGTCAGCTCAATGAAGATGAACTAAAAGCAGCAGGTGTCAGCATTGATATGGTTCGTTTATCGATTGGGATCGAGCATGCAGATGACTTGATTGCCGACTTAGAGCAAGCCTTAGCTGCTGTTTAAACCACAAGTGCACAATCCACAGGCCTTATTTTTAAGGCCTGTTTTTATTTCCATTTCATTTAAATAACCTTCCCCACATAATCTGCCTTCCAATTTTGCGCATCTATGGCCCTGCTTCTATATTTATTTACAATTTTATTTATCTTGAAAATCGACTTTTTTACATTGCAACGATGTTGCTAAAAGCACTTCTCTTTCACATATTTATGTGTTAAAAATTGAGTAAATAGGGATTTTAATTTAGAGTAAAAACTCTAAATATTATTTTATTATCAATTACTTATCATATGGCTTTTTTTGAATAAAACGCTATCATACCGCTGACTTAAAACAGCCCTGCACATAGCGTTGTCGGGCCGATAAATGAATACAATAAAACTGATTTAACAGGGAACCTCATCGTGAATTCAAGACTTGAGAAACGTTTCGTTGACCGTGTCAACGGTAAGATCATTTTAATCACTGGTGCATCAAGTGGTATCGGTTTAACCACAGCGCATCGCCTTGCCAACGCAGGCGCACATGTTCTACTGGTTGCACGTACCAAAGAAACCCTCGATGCCGTAAAAGCTGAAATTGAAGCCACTGGCGGTAAAGCTGATGTTTTCCCATGTGACCTCAATGACATGGACTCCATTGATGCTGTGGCACAACAAATCCTCGCTTCCGTCGATCATATCGATATCTTAATTAATAACGCTGGCCGTTCTATTCGTCGTGCCGTACATGAATCTACCGACCGTTTCCATGATTTTGAACGTACTATGCAGCTGAACTATTTTGGCGCTGTACGTTTGGTGATGAACCTGTTGCCGAAAATGATGATTCGTCGTGAAGGTCATATCATCAACATCAGTTCGATTGGTGTATTGGCCAATGCAACACGCTTCTCTGCCTATGTTGCATCTAAAGCCGCATTAGATGCTTTTAGCCGTTGCCTGAGTGCAGAAGTTCACTCGCATAATATTGCCATCACGTCGGTCTACATGCCATTGGTGCGCACGCCAATGATCGCCCCAACCAAAATATATAAATACGTTCCAACGCTTTCTCCAGAACAAGCAACTGACCTGATTGCGTATGCCATAGTGAAACGTCCGAAGAAAGTCGCAACCAATTTGGGCCGTCTGGCTTCAATCACCTACTCCATTGCTCCAGACATTAACAACAAACTCATGTCGATTGGTTATAACCTATTCCCAAGTTCTTCAGCGTCTATTGGTAAGCAAGAAAAACTCAATTGGGTACAAAAAGCATATGCTCGCCTATTCCCTGGTGAACACTGGTAAGACCGGATTCACCCCTAAAAAAGCCCTTTTGAGGGCTTTTTTATTGGGTTTTATGCAGCATCTTTGCTACATTGGGCTGAGATAAAATCAACTTTTATAACAATGAAAACTCAAAACATTGCCATCATCGGTGCAGGTACGGCAGGATTAGCTGCTGCTGCAATGCTTGCTGCTCAAGGCCATCAAATCTGCTTATATGAAAAAGTCTCACAACTTGAACCTGTGGGTGCAGGATTATTATTACAACCTGCCGGACTGGCAGTTTTCGAACATTTAGGCATTTTGGAACATGCCTTAAGCCTAGGTGCTGTGGTAACCGGTCTTGAAGGTCAACTGGCTGGCGGCGACTTGCTGATTAACAGTCATTATCGACAAGCCGATGAACGTTCATATGGACTCGGCATTCACCGTGCCACGCTCTGTCATGTCCTCGCATCCAAAGTCGGTGAATATCCTCAACACGTTGAGTGGTGCATGGCGCATGAAGTGCATGAACTTCAAGAATCCACTGAGGGTATAAACGTAATTGGGCAGTCCGCAGATCAATCTTTTCAACGTCAGTTTGATCTCGTGCTGATCGCCAATGGTGCACGCAGCCATTTACGTCCTAAAGCGTGGGAAAAGCTCAACCAAGCCTATCCTTGGGGGGCGAAGTGGATCATCGTGCCTGAATGCGAAGTACTCAATCCGCAGATCTTGCATCAGTTCTATGACCGTTCCAATATCATGATGGGTGTGATGCCAACGGGAGCAATTCCAACGCAGCCTGAACAGCGCCTTTCGAGCATTTTCTGGAGTCTGCCTACAGAAGATTTAGAGGGATTCTTAAAAACCAAGAACGCACAGCAGCAATGGTTGCTTGAAGTTTCAAAACGCTGGCCGAGTGTTGCAGAATGGTTAGCGCATGTGATTCCACATCCAGATGATCCGCAGCAATGGCTATCTGCCAATTATCGTGATGTGGTGCTAAGCAAACTTGGTGAAGGTCGTATCGGCATATTAGGCGATGCTGCTCATGCCATGAGTCCACAGCTTGGACAAGGCGCCAATATGGCTTTGCTCGATGCATGGGCCATCAGTCAAGCTCTGCTTCAATATCAACAGGACTCCTCACTGCAAAACCTCTGGCAGGAGTATCATCAGCTACGGTTGTCCTCCGTGCGATTTTACCAATTTTTTAGTCGCTTGCTGACTCCTTTTTATCAATCACATCATCGCTGGACAGCACCGCTCCGTGATTTTTCATTTCGTGCTATGTATCAGCTGCCGTTTTTCCGCAAAGAAATGGCGATTACGATTTCCGGCTTAAAAACGGGTGCATTTGGGCAAATGAATTATGCTGACATTGCCCGAAAGCCTGCAGATGATTCTGCGGCTGAACTGCGCAATTTAAAATTTGATTAAGAATTAACTCCCCATCATTCTCTTGATGGCTTACACTATAGTGCTGCTCAAATGCTGCGGCATTTATTTTTTGATTTTTGAATTGGTGAAATCCTCATGAACAACCTGCAATGGCTCGATGAAGTAAAATTTAACGAACAAGGCTTAGTGCCTGCTATTGCACAGCATCATCAAAGCGGGCGCGTATTGATGGTGGCATGGATGAACCGTGAAGCGTTGGCGCAAACTGCAGAAAAAAATCAGGCGGTGTACTTTTCACGTTCACGCAATAAGCTATGGCACAAAGGTGAAGAATCTGGCCATTTCCAAACCGTACATGAAATCCGTTTGGACTGTGATGCTGACGTGATTGTGCTACAAATTGAACAGCATGGCGGCATTGCCTGCCATACCGGCCGTGAGTCATGCTTCTACCGCAAGCTTACTGCCAATGGCTGGGAAATTGTCGATGCGCAATTGAAAGATCCTGCTGCAATTTATGGTGTAAAATCAGCAAATCCGCATACCCTTGCGATGAACGCATCCAATGCGCAATCTGAGCAAGTCGAAGTACTCGACTACTTAGGTAAAATGATGGCTGAACGCAAACAAGCTGATCCTGAGTCCTCTTATGTGGCAAAGCTTTACCATAAAGGCCTCAACAAAATTTTAGAAAAAATCGGTGAAGAAAGTGTTGAAACCATCATTGCCGCTAAAGATTTTAAAATCGAAGCCAATGAAGACAACAAAAACGATTTGATTTACGAAGTAGCAGACCTTTGGTTCCATACCATTGTGATGTTGGGTTATTTCGATATTGATCCTCAATTGGTACTTAACGAACTCGCTCGTCGTCAAGGCCTTTCCGGTTTGGTTGAAAAAGCCAACCGTCAGCACTAAGACGCAACCGTGCCAGATCTTAAAAAACCGACCGCGACCTATGAGCAGGCCACCGCCATAGATAACGCACGTCTTGGTAAATCATTTAAAGTGATTGCCTATGCTGGCACAGGTAAAACAACCACACTGCAAATGATCAGTGATGCCATGCCTCAGCGGCGTGGCATGTACTTGGCCTTTAACAAAGCCATTGCCACCGAAGCACAGAATCGTTTTCATCAAAATGTCGACTGTCGAACCTTCCACTCATTGGCTTATCGTAGTGTTCCACGTGGAGTGACTGACAAACTGCGTCTACCACGTTTAAGTCCGAGCTTTATTGCCAAAGAATATCGACTAGAACCGATCACCTTACGTCGTATGATGGGCGGTCGTTATGAAAAATATGTACTCATGCCTTCGCGTTTGGCAAGTCTGGTGGCAAACGCTGTCAGTTATTTCTGTTCGACCAGTTCGCAATACCCTGCCCCACGACATCTACAAGCACCGAGTTGGTTGCATCCTGACGATATCGAAAGCTTACAAAAGCACTTATATCCTGCCATTGAACGTCGTTGGTTAGAGTCGATTGATCCGAACCATGCAGCAGGGATTGGACACGATATTTATTTAAAACTTTGGGCTTTGTCTGAACCGAATATTCCTGCGGATTATGTGCTGTTCGATGAAGCTCAAGATGCTGACCCGCTAATGCTAGGGATTTTACTGAAACAGCGGAATACTCAAGTCATCTATGTTGGCGATGCGCATCAACAAATTTATGCATGGCGTGGTGCAGTCAATGCCATGCAGCAACTCCCATTACCTGAATCACGTTTAACCACGTCTTTCCGTTTTGGTGAAGAAATTGCCTTGAACGCCAATGCTCTACTGGGCGCATTGAACGAAACCGTGCCGTTATTGGGTAATCCGCAGCTCAACTCTAAAGTGGTCAATAAGCCGCATACCAAGATGCGCGATGCCATTTTATGTCGTACCAATGCACGCGCGATGGAACTGTTATTGGCAGGTTTGGTCAAAGGTGAAAAAGTTAGCCTGCAAGCAGATCATGCACGACTCAATCGTTTTGTCGATGCTGCAGCCATGCTCAAGCAAGGTAAACGCGTGGTCGATGTCCCAGAGCTTGCATGGTTTAACTCATGGCATGATGTACATGAATATTGCGAGACCAATGACGGCAGCGATATTAAACCGTTAGTGAAGTTGGTCGATGACCACGGTACTGACCCACTGAAAAAGGCACTGGCGAAAATCACCCCGATTGATCAAGCCGACTACATCATCTCGACCGCCCATAAAGCCAAAGGTTTAGAATGGGATCGGGTACATATTGAAGATGACTACCAATTTAAGCTCAACGATAAAGATTATAAAATTAGTGACGAAGAGTTACGGTTACTTTACGTGGCCTGCACACGTGCTAAAGTAAGTTTAAATATCCATCATATTTATGACTTGATGCAGCACTTAAAACGTCAAATGCCCAAATCTTTGGCGCAAGCGGTCAGCTAGTATGATGAAAAAGGTGAATAAACAATAAATCAGTAAAAGGTGCACCATGAAAATACAATCGATTCAACTCAAGCACACCCTTCATTTTACTGATATCACCCTCAATTTTAATTATCACGATCTGCCGATTACCTTAATTTTGGGTGATCAAAGTTCTGGAAAAACCTCCCTACTGCGCTTTAGTTACCAGGCCCTCACTTGGTTCGCTGCACGCTATAAAGATTTACGCACCGCAGGTGTGGTGATGCTTGATCAAGACATCATGTTAAATCGCTTACAATCGAAACTTGATATTCAGGTCAGTTTTCCCGAAGACATTGGCGCATTTCAACTTTCAAGTGATCAGCAAGACCAAGACCCGCAGCACTGTTCATGGCAACTGTATAAAACCTTAAACAGTCAAGGCGTCGGCCTCAGTAAGGCCGAAACACAGCAATTAGAATCGATGGTTGCCCTGTATCAAAAAGCCCTCAAAGCTGATCCGTTACAAGGGTTGCCACTCATTGCTTATTACCCTGCTGAACGTTTCGTCAACGACGTAAATATTCTCAATAAAAACAATCCTGCTATTTTTCAGCCTTCACATGCCTATGAAATCTCGGCCATTCCCTTTACCACGTTTATTCGTTTTTTTGAGTGGTTCCGAGAAATATCAGACATCGAAAATGCACAAAGTGCCGAATTAATTGAAAATTTATTACATCCAAAAAAACCAACTGACTCATCCAACACATCTGACACGCCACTTTTTGGACAAAAACTGGCGCAAGCTCAGGCCGATCTACATGCGCCATCTCTCAGATCCTTAAAACAAGCCTTAGAGACCGTGTTACCCGATGTGAGCAATATTTATCTACAATATCACCCCAAATTACAGTTAATGGTCTGCTATCAAGGCAAAGATATGTTGTTCCAACAGCTATCAAATAGTGTGCGCAACCTTGTGGCCTTAATTGGTGATATTGTGCGTCGCCTATGCCTACTCAATCCTCATAGCTTATATCCGTGCCAAGAAGGGGACGGCATTTTATTGATCGACGCCATAGACCACCAACTCGATCAAAACATGACCCAAGTGATTTTGACCCGTTTAAATCAAGCGTTTCCACGACTCCAAATTATTGCCAGCGGAAACCGTCCTGAACTATTGGAACATGCTTCTCGTTTTCAGTGCTTACAACTACAGAATAAAAAGCTCAGTGAGATTCAGCCTGAAAAATTACAAGAAACCTATGATCAGATTTATCAGCAGTTGCAACTCGGATCAAAGCCATCGCTTCCAGCCAAAACTGAAGAGACTGAATTAAATGAGCCACTGAACAGCCCAGACACCATCCAGCACATGTTGCAATTAATCCAGACGCAACTGACCGAGCAACAGCAACACGAATTGGTTAGGGCTTTATCACAGCGGGGTGATCAGGACGTTACGATCCAACCGCTGAGTTAAAAATACCGAGGCTGATTGGCTGGGCGTAATCCATAGCCTCGATGTTTAAATATTCAGCAACAAGGCCGCAATAGATGTCGAGTCAGTTTCGTCAGGCGTATAATGTGTAAGTGGGTCATAAAAAAGATTGATGTTGTTTTACGCATGTAATATGATCGGTTTTATTTGCAATTTTCATAGTAACATCGGAAATTGCTATCGCTTCACGAGTTGCGCAACACAGCTTGTTTTTAATTTTTTTTGACACACATGGCTTTCAAGATTGAATTTTTGGACTGCTCTTTGCTGTCCTGTAATCCTTGAAAGATGAAATACACCTAGGTTTCACCGCCTAATCATGACAATGGATACGAGTGTGCTACCGATTATTATATTGTTACCGTTAATACTAGGCACAACACTTGTCTCGTGGTTGAAGCAATTCTCTCGCGGGGTAACAGCTTTAGGGGCGATTGGCGTCAGCCTCAGCAGTTTAGTTTTATTATTGAGTCAGGCCCCAGATGTCTTTAATGGCAAAACCATCATTCAAACTTGGCCGTGGCTCACTCAAGTTGGCATTGATTTCAGTTTCCGTCTCGATGCACTGGGCTTGTTGTTTTCCCTGCTCATTACCGGGATCGGCACCTTAATTTATATCTATGCCTACTATTATTTAAGTCCAAAGAATTCGCTCAGTAAACTGTATGTTTTATTGATGCTGTTCATGGCTGCCATGCTCGGCATTTCATTGTCTAATAATTTAATTTTATTGCTTATTTTCTGGGAACTTACCAGCATTTCATCTTTCCTTTTGGTTGGTTATTGGAGTAATTACGACGCAGCTCAGCGTGGCTCTCGAATGGCTTTGACCATTACAGGTATGGGTGGTTTATGTATGCTGGGTGGTTTTGTTCTGTTGGCGCAAATCACGGGCACCTATCAGATTGATCAAATCCTAACGATGAGTAGCCAAATTCAGCAGCACTCGCTTTTTGTACCCACACTGCTATTAATATTAATGGGAGCATTTACTAAAAGTGCGCAGTTCCCTTTCCATTTTTGGTTGCCAAATGCTATGGCGGCACCGACCCCCGTCTCGGCTTATCTACACTCTGCCACGATGGTGAAAGCCGGAATTTTCCTGCTTGCACGCTTATTACCGATTTTTGCAGGCGCTACGTTGTATCACAACTTGGTCACCTTTATTGGCTTATTTACCTTATGTATGGCGGCCTTTTTTGCCATTTTCAAAGAAGATTTAAAAGGGCTGTTGGCCTATTCCACCATCAGCCATTTAGGTCTGATTGTTTGCTTACTGGGGATCGGTTCTCCCCTTGCAGTTGCGGCTGCCATTTTCCATATCATTAACCATGCAACCTTCAAAGCAGCCTTGTTTATGATCGCAGGGATTATTGACCACGAATCAGGTACACGCGATTTACGAAAACTCTCTGGTTTATGGCAATTACTTCCGTTTACAGCGACGCTGACCATGATCACTGCGGCCTCTATGGCAGGTGTCCCATTAACTAATGGTTTCCTCTCTAAAGAGATGTTCTTTACTGAACTTTTGGCCAACCTGACTGGGCCAGTGATGATCGTGTCGGCTATCATCGCTACTTTTGCCGGTATCTTTGCTGTCGCGTATTCGGTACGTTTGGTTCATGGGGTATTTTTTGATGGTCCACTAGGGAAAGATGTTCCCAATAAAGAAGCGCATGAACCACCGTTTGGCATGCGCGCACCAGCAACCTTACTGGCTGCTTTATGTATTTTAGTTGGACTCTTCCCTGCGTTATTGGTTGAGCATATAGTCAACAGCACAGCACGTGCGAGTATTCAAAATACTGCGTTTGAAGGTACACATTTAGCGATTTGGCATGGTTTAAATGCACCCCTTTTGATGAGTGTGATTGCACTTTTAGGTGGTTTAGTTTTCTATTTCGCATTGGCAAAGGGCGGCAAATTACGCCGGATCGATTTGGATCCTCTTTTGGGCCGTTTGCAAGGCAAAATCCTGTTCGACTTATTTTTAAAGCATCTTTTACTCAGCTCAAGAAAGTTCCGTCGCTTTACTGAAAATGGCAAATTACAAAGCTATTTATTGTGGATTTTAATCTTTAGTGTAGCCATCGTCATTGTTCCATTTTGGCTGCAAGGTATCGGCACAGGCAGCCGTGAACTGATACATGCACCAATCATCGCAATCGTTCTGTGGCTATTATTATTCTCTGCATGTTGGATGATGCTTTGGTTCCACCATGAACGGATTAAAGCCGTCCTCATCAGTGGTGCAGTCGGTCTGGTTGTGACTATGGTGTTTATCTGTTTCTCCGCTCCAGATTTGGCGCTCACGCAGATTACTGTTGACGTGGTGACCACCGTGCTCTTACTCATGAGCTTATCATTATTACCACAGCTCACACCTTATGAGTCGAGTGTGTCTCGTCGTTGGCGAGATGCAATAATTGCGATTATTGCAGGTTTAGGGATCGCATGGATTTCATGGCTGATCATGACCCGCGATCATAATTCCATCTCATGGTTCTTTATGCAGCAATCCATCCCACTTGGTGGTGGTACCAATGTGGTCAACGTGATCTTGGTCGACTTCCGTGGCTTCGATACCTTTGGTGAAATTACCGTACTGGGAATTGCCGCAATTGGTACGCTGTGCATGATGGATGGTATGCGTGCTCATGGTACCACCATTACGCAAGGTCTGACCTATCGTTTTAATCCGTCACCACTGATGTTCCGTATTACATCATCATGGATTTTGCCTTTAGCACTCGTCATCAGCTTATATATTTTCCTACGGGGTCATAATTTACCAGGCGGTGGCTTTATTGCAGGCTTAATTACCTCTTTAGCCTTAGTGATTCAATATATTGCGCTCGGCCAAGACCGTGCTGAACAACTGATTGGTGCAAAATCAGGTCGCTTATATGAAGTTTGGATTGGTATTGGTTTAACCATTGCAGGTCTGACAGGGATTGCTGCTTGGCTATGGGGCCGCCCATTCCTGACCAGTGCTCATATCTATGTATCGCCACCCATTTTAGGTGAAATGCACCTTGCCTCCGCTGCCCTCTTCGACACAGGTGTCTACATCACCGTGGTGGGCGCGACGATGTTAATGATTTCCGTCTTAGGCGACTCGCGTCACTCGAGTATGTCTGGTCCAGTTCCAAGAGGCGAATAAGATGATTAGTTTAGAATTTTTACTCGCTTCAGCCATAGGCTTACTGACCGCAACAGGAGTCTACCTGATTTTGCGGGCACGTACCTTTCCTGTCGTGCTGGGTTTAGCCATGATTGGCTATGCTGTGAACTTATTTTTATTTGTCATGGGACGTATTCATGTCAACGCACCTGCCGTGTTAACTGAAACCACCAAAGCGACCGATCCTTTACCACAAGCCTTGGTCCTGACAGCCATTGTGATTGGCTTTGCGACCACTGCCTTTATCGTACAATTGGCTCTGCGTAGCCGCTATGAAACTGGAACAGATCATGTGGACTCCAAAGAAGAAATACCGCAAATTGACCCGCGGGAGGATGAGCCATAATGCATGACTTCATCCAATTTTGGACTACGCATAGCCCGATTTTCAGTATTTTAATTCCTGCAATTACTGCATTTATTTTAGTCCTGCTGGGCAACCCCGGCTCTGGCTCGCTGGCGCATGACTGGCGACAACCTTGGCGTCGTGGAATCAGTTATGTTTCAGGCATTCTCGGGCTGATCACATCTATCAGTTATTTGATGATCGCCAGCTCTGGTCAAGTTTTGGTTTATAACCTAAGTGAATGGGCCGCACCATTCGGAATCGTCTTAGTTCTAGATCGACTCTCAGCTTTCATGTTGGTGCTGACCTATGGACTTGCTGTGCCAGTGATGTGGTTTGCCAGCAAAGAATGGGACGAGCGTGGTCGTTATTTCCATGCCATGTGCCATTTCTTACTGATGGGTTTGTGTGGTGCGTTCCTGACAGGCGATTTATTTAACCTGTTTGTGTTCTTTGAAATCCTGTTGATGGCATCATATGTTTTGCTCTTACATGGTCAAGGCAAAGCACGTTTTCAGCTTGGTATTCATTACGTCACCATTAACCTATTTGCCTCTGCCCTCTTCCTGATTGGACTCGGGATGATTTACGGCAGTGTAGGTAGCTTAAATATGGCTGATGTTGCACGACTTATGCCTTTGCTTGAAGCGGATCAACATCGTATTGCTGTGGCTGGTGCATTGTTACTGTTCACTGTCTTTGGCATCAAAGCTGCAATGCTGCCTGTAGGGTTCTGGTTACCAAAGACCTATGCTGTGGCAACCACGCCTGTGGCAGCCTTATTCACTATAATGACCAAGGTCGGCATCTATGCCATTCTCCGTGTCAATGGTACTGTGTTTGACGATGGGATTAGCCGTGAAATCTTACAACAGTGGTTGTTACCGATTGGCTTAGTAACCTCGCTCTATGGTGCCTATAGTGCTATCGGAACGGATCGCTTACGTCGTTTTGTCGGTTTTATGATTTTGTCTTCTATCGGGACAATATTGGTTGCGATTTCACTCTTTAATACTGATGCATGGGCTGCGGGGCTTTATTACCTGATTCACAGTACCATCATTGGTGCAGCTTTTTATATTCTCTCGGGTTGGATTACCTCACAACGTGGCGAATTTAAAGATCATTTTAAAATTGCGCCCCGTATGAAACAGCATAATACCGTTGCTGTTTGCTATTTCATCATTGCGTTGATGATGGCTGGTCTACCGCCATTTAGTGGATTTTTGGGTAAAGTATTTCTCTTGCAAGCAACGGCCAATTCACCTTACCGAATTATGATTATTTTGATCGTATTATTGGTGAGTTTACTCAGTATTATCGCATTCACTCGAGTTGGTTTTGTGCTTTTCTGGCGTTCATCTCGCCCAGAAGATGATATTGATACTGAAGAATATCAGCGTTATCAGGCTTTGCCGAATAAGGCACCGCTTCGTAATGACAAAACCATTTATCTGCTGTTAACAGCGCTTGTGGGATATATGGTTTTTGCTGCGCCGATCTATGACTATACCTACAAAACTGCACAGCAAATTCAAGACAATCCATTATATGAATCATTGCTGCTAAAAAAGGATGAAAAAGGTCAAATCATCAGTGTTCAACCTTATGATCCTGAAAATTTACCTGAAACTAAATATGGTGGTGAATCAGCCGATCCAAATGCACACCTCATTCCTGCATTGATTGCACCTGAAACGCTACATGGCGAGCATATTTCTGAGTATAAGCAACGCCAAATTCAAGGACAGCAACAAGAAGAAAAACTACCTGAAGAGACCCAACTAAAACCGATGGAGGCACCTTAACATGGCGAAAACATCTGTATTAAATCGCTGGTTTCCGCATCCATTGGTATCAGTCATGGTTGGTCTGAGCTGGGTGATGTTAGCGCACAGTCTAGATGCGGCCACACTCTGCATGGCCTTGGTTTTAGCCATTGTTATTCCACGATTGGTTCGCCCTTTTATTGACCGAACGCCGAATATCAACTGGCTGGCAGCATGTAAATTATTCTTTGTGGTGCTGTGGGATATTATTGTCAGTAATATCCATGTTGCAAAATTAGTCCTTGGGCCAACACATAAACTGCACCCGAAATGGTTCCGTGTTCCTCTCGATACACAGCATGAGGAAGTCAATTCTTTACTTGCGATGATCATCACCACCACACCCGGTACAGTGTCTGCTGGGATTGACCAAGACCGTGGTGATATTTTGGTCCATGCGCTGAGCACGGATGACCCTGAAGCGGAAATTCAAACCATTAAAGAGCGCTATGAACGCCCTCTCATCCTCATTTTTGGTGCTGATACAGGAGAATCCACATGACAATTTTACCGTATGCGCTTGGCATCTGTTTAGTTGCTGTGACGATCTCGATGTTACTGTGTCTCATTCGCTTGGTGATGGGACCCTCAATCGTAGACCGGCTACTTGCTTTAGATACCTTATTTTTAAATGCTACCTGTTTAATTGTCATTTTAGGTATTTATTGGGCAAGTACATCGATGTTTGAAGGGGCTTTATTGGTTGCCATGCTGGGGTTTGTGTCTACAGCCGCTTTAGCACGATATTTCACCACTGGCCACGTCATCGACTAGGAGTACATTAATATGCAATTAGTCATGGAAATTTTGGTCTCGATTTTTTTGGTTATTGGCGCTTTTTTCATGTTGGTCGGCGGTATTGGCATGGTTCGCCTACCCGACTTATTTATGCGTCTGCACGCACCGACCAAATCGAGCACCTTAGGCTTAGGAAGTTTTCTAATTGCTGCAATTATTTATGCAGCATTTCAAGGCCGTTTTGGTTTTGCAGAGATCTTGATCACGCTCTTTGCCTTTATTACAGCACCGGTTTCTGCAAACCTTATGGCGCAAGCGGCATTACATTTACGACTTCGCTCGATGAGTGGTGATGCACCAGAAGCTCTCAATCGCCCTCTTCCTTGGCAACGAACTCGCCGCCGTGCCTTTCACTCTAAAGTCCATTCAAAACCGGAAGATCTGGATTAATTCCAGATCCAGTTTTGTTTATGTCTTCGAGCTAAAAAAATCTTTGATTCGCATCCACATTTTTTCAAATACGCTACTTTGAGCCATATATTGCAAACGCTTTTGATTATATGGCGTCGTTTTCAAACCATATTTTTCAGCTAAATCAATCAGCATATTTGTTTCATAACTACTTTGAAAATGATCAGACCATTTAGGCTGATATTGACTCATCTCAAGATTCGCCAATTCATAAAACAGCTGTACCATCACGGCATTCTGTCTTGAAACAAAATTTTTCCGCTCATTAATCTGTAAACTGGCCTGCTCTCGTATAGCATCATATTCTGCTGTTGTGAGTTTTCGCTGATTCTTCCAGTGTGCATCGGGTACAGAACCTGTTCCATAATATACATTCAACAATGGAAATTCATGAAAATATTTTGCCGTCGCACGTTTTTCTTTGGCTGTTAAAATATTCAGATGAATCCATTCACTGCCAAGATGAATCGATGGATCACGCTTCATACCTTCAGCAATCCATTTTTTGGCTAGTGAAATATTGCCGATCAACTCATAAGCTGTGCCTAAATTCACTGCCGTCTTCGGTAAACCTGGATGCTCATTTTCAATTGCACGTAAAACCTTAATGGCTAAATCGTAACGGCCTGCGTAGATCTGATGTACGGCATAATCATTTTCTGCCTGATAGTCTATTGGGCTAGGATGCCTTGAGACAAAGTTCTTCAATTTTTCGTCATGATGTTCTTCGTGTTGATTTTCTTTTTCTGAATCAGATGTATAAAAATCTTCTACATAGGTATTTAAACATGCCCAACTTGGCATAGTGATGAGTAATATGCTGCTCAATAGCATGATTTTTTTATTATATTGTGTGTATAGACTGGACTATCCAATGTCATTTTCAAGCTTAGTTTTATCATCTAGTTATAATTCTGTGTGTTATTGGGTATTTTTAAATAATGACCATTCAAACATAAAAAAGCCACCCGAAGGTGGCTTTTTTCATTCAGCGAACTGAATTATTCATCATCTTTTTTTGCTTCGTCAGTAGGAGGTAAGTCCTTGACCGCTTCCGCAATTAGACCAAACATATAGTTGCCATAAGCATTTGTTTTGTCGTAATGGAAACGCAAACGTGGCGTAATACGTGTTTTGATACGACGGCTCAGTTCATGACGCAAGAAACCAGATGCTTTATTCAAGACATCTAAAGTTTCTTTATTTGCGGCTTCACTTTGCTCATCGCCTAGCTCACGACCCATTACAGTCACATAAACTTCGGCATATCCTAAGTCTGGGCTCACCTTCACGGCAGAGATGGTCACAAGACCACCTAAGCGTGGATCTTTCAGCTCCTGACGGATCAGTTCTGACAACTCACGTTGTACTGTATCCGCCATACGCTTCAGACGTTGACTACCCGCCATTAAAGACTCCGTTTAATCAATTGAACATCGTACACTTCAATCTTATCTTGTGCTTTGATGTCTTTATAGCCTTTCACCGCAAGACCACATTCCATACCGGCACGAACTTCTTCAACCACATCTTTGTAGCGACGAAGAGATTCAAGCTCACCTTGGAATACCACCACGTCATCACGTAATACGCGAATCGGTTTATTACGGTGTAATGTACCTTCAAGTACCATACAACCTGCAGCAGCACCGAATTTACTTGAGTGGAACACTTCACGTACTTCAGCAACACCAAGAATTGTTTCACGGTGTTCAGGCGCTAATTTACCGCTCATCGCATCTTTCACATCATCAATTAATTGATAGATGATCGAGTAGTAACGAATGTCGATACCATCAGCATCAGCTTTTTGACGTGCAGTATTATCAGCACGTACGTTAAAGCCGAGAAGAACCGCTTCTGATGATTCAGCAAGTGTTACGTCAGACTCAGTGATCGCACCAACACCTGAACCAATAATACGTACTTTCACTTCATCAGTTGCAAGTTCAGCAAGTGCAACGTGTAATGCTTCTAAAGTACCACGTACGTCTGTTTTCAATACCACGTTGACAATAGGCACATCTTTCTTGCCCATAGACGCCATGATATTTTCAAGACGCATCGCAGATTGACGCTCAAGACGTTTTTGACGTTCACGATCCATACGCGCATCAGCAACTTCACGTGCTTTTTTCTCGTCATTTACAACAAGAACTTCATCACCTGCCATTGGCGCTTCTGGTAGACCCAAGATTTCCACAGGAATCGAAGGACCAGCAGATTTAATACGTTGACCATTTTCATCTGTCATCGCACGTACACGACCGTATGACGAACCTGCAAGAACAAGGTCACCCACTTTCAATGTACCGTTTTGAACAAGAATCGATGTTACCGCACCACGCCCTTTGTCTACACGTGCTTCAATTACAACACCTTGTGCTGCACCCTCTTCAGATGCTTTAAGCTCAAGAAGTTCGGCTTGAATTGAGATCAAGTCAAGAAGTTCGTCGATACCTGCACCGCTGTGCGCAGAAACCATTGCCACTGGAACGTCACCGCCCCATTGCTCAGGTACGATTTCTTTCGTCGTCAACTCATTCAATACGCGATCTGGATCAGCAGACTCTTTATCCATTTTGTTGATAGCAACAATAATTGGCGTACCTGCTGCACGTGCATGGTCAATCGCTTCCGCAGTTTGTGGCATAACACCATCATCTGCTGCAACAACCAACACTACGATATCTGTAGATTTCGCACCACGTGAACGCATTGCAGTAAATGCTGCGTGTCCCGGTGTATCTAAGAAAGTAATAATACCTTTTTCAGTTTTCACATGGTAAGCACCAATATGCTGTGTGATACCACCTGCTTCACCTGCAGCCACTTTAGAGCGACGAATACGGTCAAGAAGTGATGTTTTACCATGGTCAACGTGACCCATAATTGTCACAACTGGCGGACGAGTGGTTTGGACACCACGCGCTTCTTCAGCTGCTTCAAGTAAGTTGTCTTCTGCTTGAGTATCAGAAACCAATACTGGGTTATGACCCATTTCTTCAACAACAAGTGCTGCAATTTCTTGATCAATCGCTTGGTTTTGAGTAACCAATTCGCCCATTTTCATGAGTGATTTGATAACTTCGCGAACTTTAACCGCCATTTTTGCTGCTAAATCGGCAACAACAATTGTTTCACCAATTTCAACATCATAAACTTGTTTTTTAACTGGTTTTTCAAAGCCATGCTTGTTCGCTTGACTTGTTTTTAAACCACGTTTATGTGAGTTATCACGGAAAGATTGCTCTTCGCCACGACGACCACCTTTTTTAGGTGAACGTGAATTGTTGGTATTGGTACCACGTTTAATTTCACGGTCTTCTTTCGCAAATGAATCTTCATATGCCTGACCTACAAGGCCGGCAGCAAGCGGAGAATCATCTACAACACGAATGGTCGCAGTAGTGTCTTCGTTAGAATACTTAGACGCCATTTGACGCATTTGCTCAAGCGTACGTTGTTGCGCTTCTTCAGCGGCTTTACGACGCGCCGCTTCTTCTACAGCTTTCAATTGTGCTGCTTGAGCTTCACGTGCTTTTTTCTGTTCTAGAGTTTCAACAGGTTTTGTAATTGGCTTGTTGTTTGACTTACGTTTTACAACAACCGCAGCTTTCGGTGTTTCTTGCTTCGCATGTTCTTGCTTCGCAGCAGCGCGCATTGCTTCTAAAGCTTGTTTCGCTTTAGATACTGGTTGTTGCTTCGGTTCTTCAGCTTTCGCTTCAACCTTAGGTTCCTGTTTACGTGCTTGTTGGTCAGCTTGTGCTTTCGCTAAGGCTTCAGCTTTAATTTGCTCAGGATCCGGTTTAACAAATGTATGTTTCTTACGAACTTCTACATTAATCGTTTTTGCCTTGCCCGATGTACTCGCCACTTTAGCAGTACTGGTAGTTTTACGTTTCAACGTGATTTGTCCTGCATTGCCCGCATCCTGACCATGAACTTTTTTCAAATGGTTAACGAGGGCATTTTGTTGTTCAGTGGAGATAATATCGTCAGGTTTAGTTTGTGGTAAACCCGCATCACGAACCTGTTCCAGTAGCTTCTCAACTGGACGACCCACGTTGAGAGCTAACTCCTTAATCGACTTGTCCGTCATATATTACCTCCTAGTTAAACCATGATTCGCGCGCTTTCATAATAAGTTGACCTGCTTTTTCAGCACCTAAACCTTCGATATCAGAGATATCGTCAGTGGCTTGATCTGCAAGATCATCTACAGTTACCACACCGCGAGCGGCAAGCGCATATGCGATTTCTTTAGTCACGCCTTCCATTGCAGCAAGCTCTTCGCTTGGCTCTTGGATGTTTTCTTGTTGCTTCAATGCATCAGCCAATGCAATTTCTTTTGCACGACCTTGCAGCATTTCAACAGTTTCAGCATCAAGTTCGATCTCATCGAATGTTTCCGCAGGAACATACGCGATTTCTTCTAATGATGTGAAACCCATTTCAACTAACGCCATCGCTAAGTCTTCATCAATATCTAGACGTGTAACAAACATATCTAAATATTGTTGCGCTTCGTTTTGTTGGCGTGCGTGATATTCTTCTTCAAGCATCATATTGAGCTTGTAACCAGTCAATTCAGATGCTAAGCGTACGTTTTGACCTTGAGAGCCAATTGCACGTGCTAACTGATCACTCGTTGCAAAAATAATATCTGCAGTACGTTCTTCTTCATCAATCACGATACCTGATACATCAGCAGGCTCTAGAGCACTTGCAATGTACTGTGCCGCGTCATCAGACCAAACGACTACATCAATACGCTCACCATTTAACTCTGATTGAACTGCTTGGATACGTGTACCACGCATACCAATACATGCACCTACAGGATCAATACGGTGATCGTTTGTTTTCACAGCGATTTTAGCACGAACGCCAGGTTGGCGTGCAGCAGCCTTAATCTCAATGATTTCTTCAGCAATTTCAGGAATTTCTTTCTTCATCAATGCAATGAGCATTTCTGGTTTAGAACGAGAAAGTAATAACTGAGCACCACGGCCTTCACGGTTTACGTTAAACAAAATCGCGTTTACACGTTGTTTAGGACGTAGAATTTCTTTAGCGATCATTTCTTCACGCGCAAGATATGCTTCTGCATTGTCACCTAAGTCAATGATAAAGCCATCTTTGGTTTGTTTTTTCACTTCACCGTAGATGAGTTCACCAACTTTAGACTCGTAAGCATCTGCAATTAATGCACGTTCTGCTTCACGAATTTTTTGAACAATCACTTGTTTCGCAATTTGTGCCGCAATACGACCGAAATCAATCGATTCAACTTCAAGTTCACGAATATCACCAATTGCCCATTTTGCAGGATCTACATCAGAGATCGCATCTTGGCATGCTGGCATTTCGTGATCTTCGTCGGCAACCACTTCCCATTGACGGAAAGTACGGTAATCACCAGTACGACGGTCGATTTCTACACGTAGACGAGCTTCTTCCGAGTGAGTTCCCTCGTAGAATTTCTTCTTAGTCGCTGCAACTAAAGCTTGTTCAAGCGCTTCAAAAATTGCATCACGACTTACACCTTTTTCGTTACTAACCGTTTCTACTACGGTAAGAATTTCACGAGCCATAAGTCACCTATTCGTTCAGATTCTTATTTATTAAATTAATCTTGGAAAACCAGATTTGCTTTATCAATATTGTGGCTGTCAATATCCAACACTTGTTGCTTTTCAACTTCAACCTGAATCATTTCGCTTTCAAGGTCTACGCTTACAAGTTTGGCTTGGAATTTACGACGATTATCCACAGCACTGATCAAACGCAAAGCGACTTGCTGACCAATGTATGCCGTCATTTGTTCCAATTTAAAGAACTGACGATCCCAACCTGGAGATGACACTTCCAATGCATATTCGCCTGAAATTGGATCATGTACATCCAACATCGCACCCACTTGCTGAGTGACACGAACACAGTCCTGCACGCCGATACCACGGCCTTGCTCAACTTCGCCATCTTCATTGATGACAGGTTCTGCATTTTCATCAACTTCACGGTCGATATAAATACGTAACAGTGAACGCTTACCTTGAGGTTGGAAATCAATCCCCCAAAGTTCTACATCACATGCTTGCACCGCTGGGGCAATTAAGTCCTGAAGTGCTTGAGTTTTATTTGATAGCTTCATTTACTCTCGTCAAATTTGTGCGATTCGATGGTCGAAATGACCACTACAGACCAATGCGAAACTATAGTAGTAGTGAAACATGACGGTTTGACCAAAATACTGTCGACACTACACGATAGCCAATAAAAAAGGGCGTAAATCGCCCCATTATTACACAGAAAACCATAGTCCACTGTGCAAAAAGGCCCACCTAGTTGTGAGCCTCTTTTAGAAACTTGGTAGCGGGAGCTGGATTTGAACCAACGACCTTCGGGTTATGAGCCCGACGAGCTACCAGACTGCTCCATCCCGCATCAACATGCAAAAATTATATACAATTTCTTGGTCATTTTCAATCTAAAACAACCTGAAGAATTGCCCTACTGAGTTGCATCTCAGAGGATTGGTAGCGGGAGCTGGATTTGAACCAACGACCTTCGGGTTATGAGCCCGACGAGCTACCAGACTGCTCCATCCCGCATCAACATCACAATGACTTTCAGATAAACTGCTTATATAGATTGTGTGCCATATAAGATTGGTAGCGGGGGCTGGATTTGAACCAACGACCTTCGGGTTATGAGCCCGACGAGCTACCAGACTGCTCCACCCCGCATCAATATGCAAATAGTTTTCTCAGCTTTAAAAGCTGTCCATTTAAAAGTTTGCATCTTAAAAATAGAATTGATTGGTAGCGGGAGCTGGATTTGAACCAACGACCTTCGGGTTATGAGCCCGACGAGCTACCAGACTGCTCCATCCCGCATCAACAGAGTTTTGCTGCATACACCAACTTATGTTCTGGATTATAAGTTGGTGCGGAAGGGGGGACTTGAACCCCCACGCCCGAAAGCACTACCACCTCAAGGTAGCGTGTCTACCAATTCCACCACCACCGCAGCTGTGACGCATTCTAGTCGCAACACGTCAAAAAAGAAAGCGCTAAATAAATTATTCAGCGCTTTTTGGTGCAGTTGGCGAAGTTTCAGCCGATTTTACTGGCGCAGTCGGTACTGAAGAAATCGCATTCAGACTATAAGCATCTGTCGTTTGTTTCTTTGCAAACACAGCAAGTGTCAAGCTCGTAACGAAGAACAAAGCCGTTAAAATCGCAGTCAAACGGGTCATAAAGTTACCCGAACCCGATGCACCAAATACAGTTGCAGCACCGCCGCCACCAAAAGATGCACCCGCATCTGCGCCTTTACCATGCTGAACTAAAATCAGCACGATCATTAAAATCGCTAAGATAATATGTAACACCAGCACAAACGTATGCATGCTGAACTCCTAATTATTTTGTATTTGCAAATGCTTGAGCAATTTTATAAAACGACTCTGCATTTAATGATGCACCACCGACGAGCGCACCATTGATATCTGGACAGGCTGCCAACTCTACTGCATTTTCAGGTTTTACACTACCACCATAAAGAATTGCAGTATGAAGTCCCATTGGGGTGATTTGGCTTAAACCTTCACGAATTTTAGCATGCATCGCTTGCGCATCTTCAGGTGACGCTGTTTTACCTGTGCCAATGGCCCAAATTGGCTCATAAGCTACCACAATTTGTTTCCACTGCTCTGCTTGTACAACAGCAGCAATATCACATATTTGTTGTAACACAATCTGTTCTGCTTGGCCGCTTTCACGTTGTTCTAAGCTTTCACCCACACAATAAATCACAGTCAAACCTGCGTTTAATGCATTTTTTACTTTTTCATTAATGATATGCGGTTGATCAGCGAATATTTCACGGCGTTCCGAATGACCAATCAGTACAAATTCAACACCATAATCTTTTAATAGCTCAGCACTGAGCTCACCCGTATATGCACCTGTACCTGCAACGCGAGAAACGTCTTGTGCAACGGTCATGATGTTACGGCTTGCTTGTGTTAATTCATTTTGCACCGTGGTCAGAGCAATAGCTGTTGGTGCAACCCCAATATGACATGCCGCTTCAGCAATATTTTGTTCATCTAATAATTGCTTAAAATTCTTAAGAAGTGCGCCAGCATCGGCTTGCAATGGGTTCATTTTCCAGTTACCCACTACCCAAGGCGTAATCGTCGAACCCGACATATTTATCCCACATGACAAAGATGAAATCGGGCACATTCTACACGTAATTCATAATTTTGAAGATAAATTTCAACACATTTGCATCTTCGAAGCACACCAGTCATTCCAAGATCTTCACTTTTCTGTAAAAAAATTAAGCAGATTTAAGGACTGGTTCATGCTTTTTACCAATTCTTAGCTAGTGACAACACTTTAAGATATGGTATTTTTGTGCAACAAAAGTATAATTTTGCTATACCAATTATAAACAGACTGAAGCATAGGCAAGTAAAAGCATGACAGCAGTTCAAGGTTCTTCAAGATTTACGGGGTTTATTCGTCGCTTAGTTGACGAAGGGCATCTGTCTGCCGAAAAAATGCAAACAGCGCTGCAAAATTCAAAAAAGGCTCATCAAGATATCGTGCCGCATTTGATTCAGGAATATCAACTTTCAGCACGCCTGATCGCTGAAACCATCTCGATAGAGTTCGGTGAACCGGTTTTTGATATTTCAACTTATGACACGTCTTTAATTATTCGTGATGAATTTGAAGATAAGTTAATTACCAAGCATCGTATTTTGCCCATTTTTAAACATGGCAATTTGTTATTCGTTGCGATCAGCAATCCAACCAATATTGAAGCCGTAGATGCCATCCGATTTGGTAGTAAGCTCAATACCGAAACCATTATTGTTGAACATGACAAACTTGAAAAGTTAATTGAACAAAACTTCGCTGAAGAAAGTACTTTCGACTTTGATGATGACTTTGATCTTGATTTAGAACAGGAAACGATAGACCCAGCTGAACAAGCAGATGAAAAAGACAATGGTGATGAAGCGCCGATTGTTAAATACATCAATAAGCTGCTAGTCGATGCGATTCGTATGGGTGCATCTGACTTACATTTCGAACCCTACGAAAAGACCTATCGCGTCCGCTACCGTGTCGATGGCGTGTTAAGAACAATTACCAATCCGCCCTTGCAACTTGCGACTCGACTTGCTTCGCGTTTAAAAGTCATGTCACAAATGGACATCTCGGAAAAACGTATTCCACAAGACGGTCGTATCAAGTTAAAGCTGTCAAAGAACAAAGCCATCGACTTCCGTGTGAACTCCTTACCGACCTTGTTTGGTGAAAAACTTGTTCTACGTATCCTTGACCCTTCTAGTGCGATGTTAGGGATTGATGCGTTGGGTTATGAACCGGATCAAAAAGAACTGTTCATGCAGGCTTTAGAAAAACCGCAAGGCATGTTGCTCATTACCGGTCCAACGGGTTCCGGTAAAACCGTATCTTTATATACAGGTCTAAACATTCTTAACCGTGAAGATACCAACATTTCAACGGCCGAAGACCCTGTGGAAATTAACTTAGAAGGGATCAATCAGGTCAACGTAAATAATAAAGTCGGCCTCACCTTCTCTGCAGCATTGAAGTCATTCTTACGTCAAGACCCTGATATTGTGATGGTCGGTGAGATTCGAGATTTAGAAACGGCTGAAATTGCCATTAAAGCAGCTCAAACGGGTCACATGGTGATGTCTACACTACATACCAATAGTGCACCTGAAACATTGACACGCTTACGCAATATGGGCGTGCCCTCATTTAACATTGCGACATCCGTGAACCTTGTCATTGCGCAGCGACTTGCGCGTCGCCTATGTTCACAATGTAAAGAAACAGTAGAGGTACCAAAACAAAGTCTACTGGAACTTGGTTTTACTGAAGACGATTTAAATACACCAGAATTTCAAATATACCAACCTGTCGGTTGTTCCGAATGCCGCGAAGGCTATAAAGGTCGTGTCGGTATATATGAAGTCATGAAAGTGACACCTGAAATTTCAAGAATTATTATGGAAGATGGCAATGCCTTACAAATTGCCGAAGCTTCAAATCAAGCAGGTTTTAACAATTTACGCCGTTCAGGCTTAATTAAGGTCATGCAGGGGGTGACTTCACTTCAAGAAGTCAATCGTGTGACCAGTGAGTAAGTGAATTAGTATTTAAAAATAAGGATAAATTCATGGCTGTAAAAAAAGCGCAGATGATGCCAACCTTCAGTTATGAAGGCGTGGATCGCAAAGGGGCGAAAATCAAAGGGGAAATGCCTTCGCGTAATATGGCTTTAGCCAAAGTCACTTTACGTAAGCAAGGCATCACCATTAAAACCATTCGAGAAAAACGCAAAAATATTCTCGAAGGCTTGATGAAAAAGAAAGTATCCACTTTGGATATCACGGTATTCACGCGCCAACTTGCAACCATGATGAAAGCCGGTGTACCGCTCGTTCAGGGTTTTGAAATCGTGGCGGAAGGCCTAGAAAACCCAGCCATGCGTGAAGTGGTCTTGGGGATCAAAGGTGAAGTTGAAGGCGGTAATACCTTTGCCGGTGCGCTGCGTAAATATCCGCAGTATTTCGATAACCTATTTTGCTCATTAGTTGAATCAGGTGAACAGTCGGGTGCTCTTGAAACCATGCTAGACCGTGTGGCAATTTACAAAGAAAAAAGTGAATTGCTTAAGCAAAAAATCAAAAAAGCCATGAAATACCCAGCAGCGGTAATCGTTGTGGCAATTGTTGTAACGATTATTTTGATGGTAAAAGTGGTTCCCGTATTCCAAGACTTGTTTTCATCATTTGGTGCAGACCTACCCGCCTTTACCAAAATGGTGGTCAATATGTCGGAATGGATGCAAAAATATTGGTTCTTCCTCATCATTGGAATTGGCGCTGTGATTGCAGGTTTCATGGAAGCGAAAAAACGTAGCAAGGGTTTCCGCGACTTTTTAGATAAAGCAGCATTGAAAGCACCAATTTTTGGTGATTTGGTTTATAAAGCAATTATTGCCCGCTATAGCCGTACCTTAGCAACAACCTTTGCCGCAGGTGTACCCTTAATTGATGCGCTTGAATCAACTGCAGGTGCAACCAACAACGTGGTCTATGAAACAGCGGTCATGAAAATTCGTGAAGATGTCGCGACTGGTCAACAACTGCAATTTGCTATGCGTGTCACCGATAAATTCCCATCTATGGCGATTCAAATGGTGGCTATTGGTGAAGAATCCGGCGCCTTGGATGCTATGCTAGACAAAGTGGCAACCCATTATGAAAATGAAGTGGATAATGCCGTAGATGGCTTAACTTCGATGATGGAACCCTTGATTATGGCGGTACTAGGTGTCCTCGTTGGTGGTCTTGTGATTGCAATGTATCTTCCAATCTTCCAAATGGGTTCTGTGGTTTAATGCAAGAATTAATAACATATTTAATTAATACCCCAATTGCGTTATATATCGCAGTTGGGATTTTTAGTATTTGCATCGGTAGTTTTTTGAATGTGGTAATTTACCGCACACCAAAGATGATGGAACAAGAATGGCGTACGGATTGCCAACTGTTTCTACATCCAGATCAACCGATTATTGATGAAACAAAGATTACCCTAAGTACTCCTGCTTCAACCTGTCCAAAATGTAAAACGCCAATTCGTTGGTATCAAAACATTCCAGTCATCAGTTGGATCGTGTTACGCGGAAAATGTGGAAGTTGCCAAAACCCGATCAGTAGCCGTTATCCACTGATTGAATTACTCACCATGATCTGTGCGCTGATTGTTGTTGCAGTTTTTGGTCCAACTATCCAAATGCTGTTTGGTCTAGTGCTGACTTATGTATTGATTGCCTTAACATTTATTGACTTTGACACCCAACTTTTACCTGACCGCTATACCCTTACTTTGGCTGCACTCGGGCTTGGCGTGAATAGCTATGCCATTTATACCTCTGCAACCTCAGCCATTTGGGGGTATATCATCGGGTTCTTATGCCTATGGATTGTTTACTTTTTATTTAAAATCATCACTGGCAAAGAAGGCATGGGCTATGGTGACTTTAAACTTTTAGCTGCCTTGGGTGCATGGATGGGCCCTTTCCTGCTCCCACTGATTGTATTACTCTCTTCACTAGTAGGTGCAATTATTGGCATTATTTTGCTCAAAGTTCGTAAAGAAAACCAACCTTTTGCATTTGGTCCCTATATTGCCATCGCTGGATGGATCGCCTTTTTATGGGGTGATCAAATTATGAAAATTTATTTGGGTCAGTAAGGTCGTTGTATGACATTTGTCTTGGGTTTAACAGGTGGTATCGGTAGCGGAAAATCTGCTGCAAGCAATTGGTTTGAACTCCAAGGCATTCAAGTCGTCGATGCTGATATCATTGCTCGCGAGGTTGTCGAACCGGGGCAACCCGCACTGATTCAGATTCAACAACAATTTGGTGATTGGGTTTTACTTGCGAATGGTGAGTTAAATCGGCGCGCTTTACGTGAATATATCTTTAAAGATCCTACAGCACGTCAAACACTTGAAGCCATTACCCATCCTGCAATACGTCAGTCCATTATCCAACAGTTAAATGAAGCCACCAGCCCCTATGTCATCTTGGTTTCGCCGCTGTTATTTGAAACCAATCAACATGAATTAACCAATCACACCTTGCTTATTGATGCCACGGAACAATTGCAAATTCAGCGTGCATCACAGCGCGATGGTCAAAATATCGAGCAAATCCAAAAAATCATTCAAGTGCAAATGTCGCGTCAGGAAAAGCAAAAAATTGCAGATGATATCGTGCTGAATGATGGTCATTTAGATCATCTTTATGCACAGCTTCGGCCGTTGCATCTCAAGTACTTAGCGCACGCTGAAAAAAGCTAAATAAAAAAGCAGTCTTACTCAGACAGCTTTTTTTGTTGTTCGAGTTGCTGCTCTAGACTGTCCTTTCGTCCCAACCATTTCCACGGTTGAATCGCTCCAATCCCCATCCCGACCAATCCACACACAATTGCAAAACTTAAAGATTCATTTAGCAGCGGCACCGCTAAAATTGCAGCAATAAAAGGTGCCAAAGTCACGATACTTCCGGCTTTAAATGCACCCAGACGCTTGATCGCCTCTACATACGTTAAAGTCGCAATAATCACCACAAAAATACCGTGAAAGATAACTTGTCCAATGAGTTGCAATGGCTCTGGGTCAGACCAATGTTTAGGGAAAAATAGTAGATAAATAGGCACGAATACCACGGCAGACCAAACCGCAACCCCCGCCATGGCATGCCAAGCAGAGAGCCTCCATTGCTTAAGCAATACCGTAAATATCCCCCACCAAATGGCACTGATAAAAAACAGCAAATCACCCAAACCAAACGCTACACCGGTTTCCACATACATCAGATAGCTCATTAAGCTAATGGCAGAGACCATAATCACCACACTGATCCAGGTATGCTTATCGAGTGGCTGTTTGAAGATCAGGAATGCGGCTATGGCCGTACATAAGGGAATACAACCATTGAGGAAAATTGCAGCATGGGCCGCAGGAGCATAATGAAATGCGCTATAGGCTGTTAAACAATAGGTCACCCCGCCGAGCATGGCGAGGATAAAAGGCTCTTTCTTCCATAAAAAAGCCGTATCTTTTTTATAAATCAAAATTGGCATTAAGATGCAAAATGCCAAAGCAAACCGAAGTGCCGTGATGTCCCAAGCACTGATTCCCCAATTAGCGCTTAAACGCGCCGTTAAGGTGAATCCCCCCCAAATACACATGGTAATGAACACATATAAATAACCTTGCTTTTGAGGAGACATCATCACTGCTATTTCAATTCATTATTACGTTGACGACATGCTTCATACAATGCCATACCGGTTGCGACACTGACATTTAAGCTTTGCAAGTTACCAGCCATTGGAATATAAACAGTTTGATCACATTGCGCCTGCGTAATAGGACGCAAACCTGTATCTTCAGCGCCCATCACCACACATACACCCGTACCAGTGAAGTCAAATTTTTGAATCGGCAACGCTTTTTCATCTAGCATGGTGCCGATCACACGCACGTTAAAATCTTCTTTGATTTGAGCCAAGGTACGTGCCAAGTTCGTCACCTGAATAAACTTCACTTTTTCAGCACCACCAGCAGCAACTTTACGGGCTGTTGGGGTAAGTGTCGCTGAACGATCACGCGGTGCAATCACGGCTTCAACGCCCATAGCTGCCGCTGTACGGATACATGCACCAAGGTTATGTGGGTCTGTAATATGATCTAAAGCCAATAGCAACGCATTGGGATTGGCTTGTAATAAAGCCTCTAAATCTTTTTCGTTTAAGACTGGATGGGGGCGTACAGCCGCGACCACACCTTGATGGAACGGTTGTCCCGCAAGTTTTTCCAAACTATCACGGCTAGCTTTTTGAATGCTGACACCAAACGGTTCTGCCAACTCAAAAATACGTTTTAAACGCTGATCATCACGTCCTTTTAACGCAAATAAAGTTAAAACGCGTTCTGGCTCAAGTTCCAGTAATGACTCCACTGAATGAACGCCATAATAATATTCCGGTTTCGCCATGAACGACCTCTAATTTGCAAACTTCGATAAACTTTTAAACAGGGTATGATCACCCAGCGCACAGCTTAGGTTATCAAAAAGAAAAATCCTGCAAAGCAAGCTTTACAGGATTTATGCTATGACACATAGTTTAACCGATTTGAAGTTAAAAAACTGTGCCTAAATGGATTGAATTATTAGCCTTCTAAGTGGCACACATAATCCAAGACTTCATCTGTTTCAATTTTAAATCGGCTATTACCTGGCACGTAGAACGATTGACCCGCACGGAATAGTTCGCTTTCTTCGCTATCAGCAATTTGAACACGACATTCACCTGAAATAATTTCCATACGTTCAGGTACATGGGTTTCAAAAGTCAGCGCTTGTTCAGTTGGAAGCAACACACCCAGTGTTTTCTTGGTTCCATCTTCAAATTGCACAGTGTGGCTGATACATAGACCGCCAAAATAAACATTTGATTTTTTGATGACTGATACATGATCAAACTGTGCTGACATGCGTTTTCTCCAGATAAAGCATATTTATAATATTTTGATAGATGTAGTTTAATTGTGCTGCAAAAACTAATCAATCTGTGTTGAAAACTGTGCGATAGATAATTACAAAAATCTGAGTACTGGATGTGCCCCTATTTCATCCCACCACCTCAACATTGAGAGTCTAAAACAAGCTGTACTTTTGTACAAAATACTTTTTTTATTTCATCCACTAAAGTCCTAGTTAGGATCTATTGAAACGCTGCAAAATCATTTCACAGATATATACATGGATAATGAATTATATGGACGGATTTAAGAGACCAAATCATGACGTTTTAAGGCAATAACACGTTAAATTAAATACAAGAATACATACACAAACGTGTTTTGTGAGAACTTAGCAAAATGTTGGATGGTTTAAGCTCACGTTATGCAAGATCATTTACTCTTTGCATCACTACACTGCGTGCTTACGGCAGATACGAAACTAATTTCTTATTAAACTGAAATTTAGGATAGAATTATGAGGTTTTTCGTCATCTTAAAATAAAACTTATCTTGTGACCAAAACAAAACTTAATTATCTTTAACTAGAACTTTTCGCAGCTCGGATGCGTTTATGCTGACACATTTAACTCTGATCAATTTTGCATTAGCCGACCATTTAGCCATCGACATTGAACAAGGCTTTAACGTCCTGACGGGTGAAACAGGTGCAGGTAAATCTTTGCTGCTAGACGCACTATCAGCATGTTTAGGTGAACGAACAGACACCAACTATGTGCGCTATGGATCAGACAAAGCCGATGTGACAGCGACCTTTAGCTACCAAGAGCACAGTCCTGAAGCGCTTTGGCTCAAAGAACACGAACTGGATGATGAGTCTGGAGAAATCCATTTACGTCGCGTGATTTTTGCAACAGGTCGTAGCAAAGCATGGATTAATGGACGTCCGAGCAGCTTATCTGAGTTAAAAGAAATTGGCCGCTTATTGGTACAACTCTATAGCCAACACAGCCAACAACAACTCTTAGAACCGCCCTATCCAAAACATTGGCTAGATCGCTATTACAATTTTTATCAGCCGGCTCAAGCCGTTCGTGATGCCTATAGCAAGTGGCAAAAGGATATTCGACAGCACCAAGCAGCACTCGATGCCCAAGCCACACGTAAGCAACGGATAGAAACGCTTGAACTTCAATTAGAAGAACTTGAAGACCTTGTGCAAACGGACTACAAGGAAATCGAGCAAGAATTTGACCGTCTCAGTCATCATGAACATATCATGCAAGACTGTAGCTATGGTCTAAATGCCCTCGATGACGCCGAGCAAAATATCAATCAAGAAATGGGCGCGATCATTCGTCGAATTGAATCGCATGCAGGACGTAGTGAACAACTTTCTGAAATTTATACGTCGCTACTGAACGCTCAAAGTGAAATTGAAGATGCCACCGCAAATTTACGTCAGTTTATTGATCGTCAAAGTTTTGATCCTGAACGTATGGACGAATTAAATACCAAACTGGAAGTTTTTCATCGCTTAGCGCGTAAATATCGTACTCAGCCTGAAGATTTAAAACAAGAATACGAAGCGTGGCAACTTGAGTTAGAGCAACTGCATCAGCTGGAAGATCCTGAAACGTTGGCAGAACAAGTTGAGGTTTCTCATCAAGACTTCATTTCCAAAGCCGAGCACTTGGATCAAATACGCCGAGATGCTGCTACGCCATTGGCGAAGCAGTTGACTGAACAAGTCAAACAACTGGCTCTGCCTGAAGCGCATTTTGAATTTAAATTTGAACCGCTTGAACAAGCTTCAAGTGAAGGTTTGAGCTTTATTCAACTGCTGTTCACCGCAAATAAAGGGATTCCTGCTCAGCCTCTAGCACGCGTGGCATCGGGTGGTGAATTGTCACGTATCGCCTTAGTCATGCAAGTGATGAATGCTGAAAAAACCGAATCCGAAGTGTTAGTCTTTGATGAAATTGATGTCGGGATCAGTGGCGGAACGGCAGAAATTGTCGGGCGTTTGTTGGCTGATTTGGCGCAGCATGTTCAAATTTTATGTATTACTCACCAAGCCCAAGTCGCTGCCCAATCTGACCAACATCTCTTGGTGAAAAAACGTCAAACGGATCCTGCTAGCAGTACCATTATCGAATTAGAAGAAGATGATCGGATTCAAGAGCTGGCTCGAATGACCGGAGGTGTGGAGATTAGTCAAACGACCTTACAACACGCAAAACAGTTGCGTCAGTTGAAATTTCAACATAGTTAATTTTTGATGCTTTCAAAAAAGCCTGTGGATTAAAAACTACACAGGCTTTTTTCTTAAACATACTATTTGACAATTCCCTGATACACAAAGGCTTTCGAGCCTAAGGTATAGCGTAAATATTTATATTGCGGCTGATGTTGTTGATTGAGCAACATTACATCCACGTGTTTCGGACTGATTTTGAGATATTCATTACCGCTACGACGATCGGTTTCATAATGGCAGTCATAATCTACCGAGATTTGATCTAGTTTCTTTTGCTTAGTTTGAAATACATAAGATTTAAGTAACTGTTTTGGCCCAACTTCAACAGCTCTTAGATGATGTAATCCACTGCAATTATCACCTTTATAATAACTCTTCACCAAATATACGGTTTTATTTTGGATGTTGATCGGCAAAATTTGATTGATATAGCCTGAGTCAAATTGATCTAAATGTTGCGTTTTTCCCGTTGCATATTGCACATAGCTGCTCCACTCCCCCATGGTGCCTCCGCCAGACACATCAAAACTATAAAATTTTAGTTTTTTATCCGGAGAATATTGCACATGAACAAAACCTTGCTTTTCGAGTTGCGTAAATCCGTAGTGAAAACTGCTCGGATCTGCCGCAATGACATCCACAATTTCACGTTCTAGCGCTTCATTGACCTCATAAAAATTTAAGTTTTTATATTTTTTAATCACCTGAGATTCATGTTTTTGTAAGTCAGCACTTCCTGCAAAGCCTGAAATAGGTAGGCTTGCACAGAGTGCCATCCCTATTATTTTTGAAAAATGTGTCATTGTTTTACCCTCAGTTTATCCTGCTATTTTAAGCAATCTCAGTCATCCATCACGTATATCTTCTCCTCGCTTTTGTACTGCTGTTGTTCAAATTACCAATCATCGCTTCACGATTCACCGCATTGTAGACCTGCCTTTACGATGAAGATTTTTAGCATGTCCCTCACTGGTCGAGCATGACAAATATTGAATTTGCAGAAAAACTCATTGTTGAAAACTTGTGAGTCTAGTATGTTGATAAATACAACGTTATTCGAATGCAATTCATCCCAAGAATCAAACTTACCCCAATAAGGAGAAGCCATTAGGTGACTAAACAATACCTCACACACCGCTGCCTGATTGCTCCACCCGAAATGAACGATGAATTCTTTGCCAATACGGTGATTTATTTGGCGCGACATGATGAAGATGGCGCTCAAGGCATCATTATTAATCGTCCTTCAGGTTTACAGATCAAAGAACTCTTGAATGATTTGGAAATTGAGGCAGATAATGTGCATCCTCATGAAGTGTTGCAAGGTGGACCTTTGCGCCCAGAGGCAGGTTTTGTTCTTCATACCGGTCAACCGACATGGCATTCATCTATTGCTGTGGGTGAAAATGTCTGTATTACCACGTCTAAAGATATTTTAGATGCGATTGCACACAATGAAGGTGTGGGTCGTTATCAGGTGGCTCTAGGCTATGCCAGTTGGGGTAAAAGCCAATTAGAAGAAGAAATTGCTCGGGGTGATTGGCTCATTTGTGACTCAGACATGGATTTAATATTTAACTTACCTTATGACGACCGCTGGGACGCTGCCTATAAAAAAATGGGGGTAGACCGCATGTGGTTATCATCTGAGATTGGACATGCCTGATTTACCACAATATCAAATGATTATGGCCTTTGACTTTGGCACACAAAAAACAGGAATGGCTGTGGGACAAGCCCTGATTGAAAGTGCAAATCCCCTGCCACTCTTTCCCATGAAAGATGGCATTCCCAATTGGGATAATCTACTCAAGATTGTGAAACAGTATCAGCCGGATTTGTTCATCGTGGGTCTACCGCTCAATATGGATGATAGCGAATCTGAACTCTCCACACGTGCGCGTAAATTTGCACGACGCCTTCGCCACCAAACCAATATTGAAACCTTGATGGTCGATGAACGCTTAACGACACGTGAAGCGCGCGATGAATTAGATCATTATCAAGCCCAAGGCCGTGCGAAGAATCTTTCTGCCGACAGCCTTGCTGCAGCATTGTTTATTGAAAGTTGGTATCGAAATCCAGTTGGACTAAAACCTTAAGCGCTTTCAACAAATAGACAAATAAAAAAGCATCCAAAAGAGGATGCTTTTTTATGCGCAAGATTGATCACTCAATGCTGCGCAAATGAAATGATTGGGGATAACTTAGTTTTTATCCACAATATGAATCGTGGTGGTTCGACCCGCGACAAAAGCCAACTGATCATGCGGCACTTCATCCAGTACAATTTTCACTGGTACACGCTGTGCCAAACGAACCCAACTAAAGGTTGGATTGACATTGGCCAGTAAACTATCAGTCGATGTACGTTCACGGTCTTCAATCCCTGTTGCAACGCCTTGTACATGGCCTTTATAAACTTCAGAACTTCCCATCAGTTGGACTGTTGCAGGTGCGCCAACATAGATTTTATCCAGTTTGGTTTCTTCAAAATATCCCACAACATACAATTGTTGACGGTCAATTAAGGCCGCTACGGCTTGTCCTACTTTGACGTAATTCCCTGCTTTGAGTTCAAAGTTAGACAATGTTCCATCAGTCGGTGCAACTACTTCCGAACGGTTTAAATTCAATTCAGCCAAATGCAAACTGCTATTCGCCGCTTCAATTAGGGCTTTTTGCTGCACCACACTGGCTTTGGCTTGCTCAATCGCTGCCTGAGTTTGCTCATGCTCTGCATGGGATTGATCACGTACTGCAAACATTTGATCTTGTTCTTGCTTTGAAATCGCACCGTCCATCAAACTTGCATAACGATTTGCATTTTTATCTGCAAGATTAATATTGGCTTGTGACTTCACTAGATTGGCTTTGGCTTCAGCAAGCTGCGCTTCAGCCCCTGCCAGTCCTGCGTTGGCTTTCGCCAGGTCAGATTTGGCTTGCTCAACATCCAAAGCTTGACGTGCCACATCTATACGAAACAGCACTTGGCCTTTTTTCACTTGTTGGTTGTCTTGAACTAAAACGTCTGTGACCAAACCTGAAACATCCGATGACACTTGAATCACATCACCACGTACCCGTCCATCACGCGTCCATGGTTCCGAATTGTAATATTCCCAAATATGTTTCAGCGCAAGTAATGCGCCACATAGCACGATTATCAACAATACAGGCCGAACATATTTTCGGACATTCAAATTGGTCATACGATTACCTCAATCATTTCATTTTTTAGGGGCTTAGAACTGGCAGAAAATAAAGATTTCATGCACCAGCCAAAGCAACATCACAAATACACCCAAATAAAAAATATTGGGCATCGGCACCCAATCTGGCGTCATCCATCGGTCAAGCAAACGCATGATGACCCGTAATAACAGATAGGCCAATACCGCTTGAATCAATAGAATGGGCACATAGACGCCATATACATTTAGCTCACCCATGTTGTGCCTCGACCTGTAAATGATTTGGAGTCTGCTGTGTTAGAACATGACAAAAACTGCTTTGAATATTGTTCAGTAAATACTGAATTCGATGCATAACATCGTCGTTTTCAATACCCTGAACGGCCTGATTCAATCGTTGAATTCGCTCTACAATTTGCTGTTTCAAGCTCATATACACATTCTTTTGCCCTTGTTCCATGGCCCGAAAATAGTCATCTAAATCCTGTTGTAACTCTTCGAGTTCGCTGACCAATGCATCATTCGGATCGAGTTTATTCATCAGTTCTTGTAAGCGGGTCAAATCAATCACCGCACTGGCTTCCACCAAAGCCCACTCGATCTGTTGTTTCAAATTTCCTGATTGCACCATTTTGCTGTTTAGGATGCCAATTCGGTCCAACATACTGCGTAAATGCACCCGAAACGGTAAGCCGTACGGCAGATATAAAGCCTGACGCAGTGCCTTATAATGCTGAGAAAGGATGCGTTGGGCCGTCATATCTGGTGACATTGCACGCACTAAATGAATAATAAACACCGAAATAATGGGTCCCAAAACCGTCCCAATCGATGCATCAAAGAAAAACACCTGATCGAGGCTAAAGCGGTTTTGAATATTCAGTCCCATAATCGCCCCCATCAGTAATGGCAAGCTAATTCCAATTAAAGGTGGATGTAAAAACAGCATCAGACAGAACATCACAAACGGTGCTAACACCACGATCAACTGCCAAAAGGCGGTCACATGCGGGAAAATGCCATAGGCGTAGATAAACACCATGAAAGCCGCATACATATTGGCTCGAATAAACATTTTCAATGCAGGAACAGGGTTATCCATTGCCGTTAAAATACAGGCACTGATCGCAGCCATTTCGGCCATCATAAATCCAGCTTTCCAACCACTAACGATCCAAAAACCCGTAGAAATTAAAATAATCAAACATGCAGACACCCCGCCACGAATGGCAACCCCCGCATCTCGGTGCAAAGTCGGATAATGACTATTGCCCAAGGCGGTCAGTGTAGCTGGTAAAGTGGAGTCGCCTTGCTGTACCCGCTGCCAAAGCAAGCGAATCGCACGAATATTCTGAATAAAATGGCGAATATCCATTTTTAGACTGCCCAAAATCACCTGTTGTGATGGCAATGCCTGTGCATGAATGTGTTGAAAATCTTGCTCAAACTGTTCAGGCAATTGATTAAGTTCACTTTCCTCAATCTGATGTTGATCTAATAAAAACGCGGCAATATGTTCATGGGCTTGCTTGAGTGCCGTCCGATAATGTGTGTCCAGACCATCTAATTGTTTCATCCGTTCAGACATGGCCACCAAGTTACTGACCAACAAACTCAACTGATGCAAGATTTCCTGCAATGGACGTGTCATGCCTTTTAAGGTGGATTTTTCATAAGACAAATGCACCGCCATGACATGTATATCCGCGATATCTCGTGCAATATTGCCAAGATTTTTAGAATAATTTTCTAGCTCAGCAGGCTCTAATAAAATCTGATCAAAAATTTCTTTGGTATCGGCAAAGGTTTTGCTCACCCGTGTTTCGACGGCAGGGCCAATATGCATTGGAAATAATGTCGTGGTCACGATGGCACTACAGACCACACCCACCGTAATTTCGAGAAAACGCCCCAAAGCCATATCGAAAATCGAAGCGGTATCAATAAAATGCACCACGTTAAAACAGATAATGACCGTGGTATAACCCGCCAACATGGAAACATAACTACGAGGCGTACGGTCTAGCAGTGACAAATACAGGCAAAACCCAACCCAAACCGCCAAAAACACTGTAAACAGTACTGGCATATGGATGAGATGTGGCAGTGCCACCACCGACACGGCCGCCCCTAAGAACGTCCCTAATACACGATACAAACTTTTTGAAGACGTCATGCCTGAATATGGATTCGCGATCACGAAAACGGTGCCAATCGCCCAAATCGGATATGCCAAATTCAGTACAAAGGCTACATACAACGCCAACATGCCCGCGATGAACGTTTTGGTCGCAAAAATCCAGTCCATTTTATTGGGCCGAAAAGCGAGTATTTGTTTCGTCAGCAGCATGATTGATCTCGTCGGTTTGCTTCTTTTTAGTGAAAACGGCCTCGTATCGAATGCTTAGACATTCGACAGCACAACCTGTATCACGGCACAGGAATGACTAGAAATTTCAATAAGTAAAGAAGCGATTCAAATCGTGTTTCAAACCATTTGAATACAAAAAGTAATGTGCAACATTGCCCGCGCTTCGAAAGAATGGGCAATATTTATTCAATATAGGATATTTTCACAACAATTTTGCTAAAAAAACAAATTAAAGTCAATATTAATATCTTATTTTGATAATTTACCTATATTTTAAATGCGTATTTCAATTTTTTATTATGCTTTTATCAGAATAACCCAAGAAACCCTGTGATATTTCAGATTTGTTTCATTTTCAATGTAGAAAAGCGCAACATCAGGCCGAGCAATTTGTTATAAAGTAACTTAACGATTCATTTTTATTGTGACCAAGCAGGTTCTTATGGCGCTTTCCAGTTTTGGTAAAATTCTCACCGTACTCGACTTATTTTCAGTTGCTCGTCCCATCATCAATGTCGACATTATTAGTGAAGAATTAGGCTTATCTAAACCAACGAGCTATCGCTATTTAAAAGAACTGGTTTCTGCTGAATTATTGCAGCGCCTCAGTGGGACTTCTGGCGATTACACACTGGGTTCAAAAATTGCTGTGCTTGATTTTATTTCTCGCACCACCGATCCATTGGTGCAAATTAGCATTCCCTTCATGAAAGAAATTGTGGAACGCACAGAGTCTTGTTGCTTATTGACGCATCTGAATATCGACTCATGTATTGATGTACATCATGAACTGTATAAGGACTATACTGCCTTGGCATATGGCCGAGGTAGCCCACGTCCAATGTACAAAGGCTCATCGTCTAAAGTGATTTTGTCGCAGTTACCTAAGCAACGGATTTTAGATTATTACCACCGTTTTGCGGACGAGTTATCTCAAGTTGGTTTTGCGCATAATGAAGAAGAATTTATGCTGCAAATGAAAAAGATTAAAAAGCAGGGTTATTATTTTTCCAATGGTGAAGTTGACCCAAATATGTCGAGCTTATCGATTCCGATTAAATTTTCCAGTAAAGAACCCCCGCTTGCTTTGACCCTATTGGCGTCTAAAAATCGTTTTGAATTTATGAATTTTCAAAAAGTCGTAGAAATGATGCAAGACTGTACAGCGCGTATTGAGAAAAAATACAGCAGTATGATGGAAGAATCGGACGCCATTTAAATCTGATCAGATTGCGCACAACTGATGCGATGTTGTAAAGATGATATTTAATTAATCTGATAAACCCATATTATTAATTGAATTTATTAATTATAAATATTGGATAAATTATCATAATATGATTATTGTTCTTTAGCAGTCATCTCAGCCATGTGTTCCATGATTTCAGTTGATTGTCGCTATACTCTTCCTCAGAGAAAGAAAAAAGCTCATCTAGATATGGGCTTTTTTTACGGCTGTTGATCATAGAAATAACGAAAGGTTAAATTCACCCTCGGCTCGGTCACTTTCATCGACTTCATTAGGGCATGTTTCCAATACCGTTGGGTTTTCCCACGCATCACAATCAACTGTCCACTTTGCAGTAAAAGCTGTACTTTCTCTTGAGTGCTTTTATGTTTAAAGCAAAACTTTCGGCTTGCGCCAAAACTCAAAGATGCGATCACCACCTGCTGTGTGGGTGAAAGCAAAGATGGCTCATCATCACTATGCCACCCCACCGCTTGCGTACCATTTTCGTATAAATTGGCCAAACAGGAATTAAACGTCTGACCCAACCGTTGCTCAATATGTTGCTTTAAGCGCAGTAAAGCTGGATTCCAAATCAATGCCTGCTTTTGCATGCCTGAATAGTGATACTCATAATGGGCATCTCCATACCAAACCACTTTTCGCTCCGTTTGATAATACTGTCCATGCAAAATGACTTCATCATGCTGCCAAGCCAACTGCGTGAGGAAATAGCGTAAATATTTTTCACTGTCTTCAGCATTGAAGATCAGTCCATAATCTTCAACTTCACCATCATAGGGCAGCAGGTTTGCATGCGGTTCAGGCGCAAATAATTCAAAATTCATCGGTTCAACTCAACACTGTTAGGCGCAGCACCGTGATGCTGAGGTCGTGAGCACATTTAAAAATATCTTAGCTGAAAAACGCTCGTCACAAATCAAAACATTGTCATCGCTTGTCGCATTGAATTTTCAGTCTTAGACTAAAGCTCATATTCACAATAAAAATAATTGCTTATGAATCTGTGGCAACTTTTCCAAAAATTACGCCCATTCGTACAGCCATACCGCTGGCTGGTGGTCGTGACGCTGATCTTGACCTTAATTGGCTCACTTACGGCACAGGTGAATGCCCTGACACTCAAATATGCCGTAGACAGCATCAATCAGCTTTTACAACAAGGCCTCGGTCTGGCGAATGGTTGGCATATATTAATCACCATCACCGTGATCTTATTGGGAAAAGAAGTCATCAATGCCATCGTGCAATTTGGACAAAAATCGTTTGGTGAAAAATTACGTATTTTAATTTCTCAGGATTTGTCCCAAGGCATTATTGAAAAATTTATCACCTATCGATTGGCATTCTTCGATCAACAAGACAACCAAGCAGGTAAGCTCCAAACTCGAATTGATCGGGGTGTCAGCTCGCTCACACGACTGGTTCAAATCTTTTTTATTGATATTTTACCATTATTTACCAGTGCCATTATTGCACTGGGCTTAATGTATTATGCCAATGTTTGGGTTGGTGTGGTGGCCACAATTATCGTGCCGATTTATTTTTGGCTGACCTTCAAACAATCACAAAAACTGGCAGGCAAACGCCGTGCCCTACGCGATAATTTTGAAAAGAAAAATCAGGGTATTCTGAGTATTATCAATTCGATAACGGTCATTAAATCTTTTAACAAAGAAGCCGTCGAATCGAAAAAACAATTAAATCTGCAAAAGTCGCTGACTGAAAACCAAATGCAGACACGGCAAACCAGTTATATCTTTGACGGACTCAAAACCTTTATCGAACAGGTCGGTGTGGTACTGATCATCATTCTGACAGCCTATTTTGTTTTGGATGGGCAAATGAGTATCGGGATGATTATGTATCACGTGTTGTTATTTAATAACGTCTCTGCCCCGATTCGCTCGCTACATCGTATCTATGATGAAATTAACTCTGCGATGATTTATTCGGAAAGCTTCTTTAACATCTTAGAAGCGGATCATGAAATTGAAACCAGTGGCACTGCTCAACCTCCGATTCAAGGTCAGTTTGAATTAAGCAATGTCGACTTTAGCTATCCCAATGGTTTTCAGGCATTACACCGTATCAATATGACCATCCAACCGAACAAAATCACCGCCTTGGTTGGTTTATCTGGCGCTGGTAAATCGACATTAATTAGCTTACTGGATAAGTTTTATCATCCTCAAGCGGGCAATATCAAACTCGATGGCATCGATTTAGAACAGATTGATACGCAGTATTTACGTGAAAATATTGGTTTGGTTTTACAAAAAAATCATATTTTCCCAGGTTCAATTTTTGAAAATATTCGCTATGGAAAAAGTACAGCTACAGAGCAAGAAGTCTTCGATGCAGCACGGAAAGCCTCGATCCATGATCAGATCTTAAAACTGCCGCATGCCTATGAAGCCGATGCCTTGCTGCTCTCAGGTGGACAGCAACAGCGTATTGCCTTGGCACGTATGTTCCTGAAAAATCCGCCGATTATTTTCTTGGACGAACCGACTGCAAGTTTAGATGCGATCGCTGCTGAACAAATTAAAAATAGTCTGGATCAAATTAAACAAGGGCGTACCGTCATCATGATTTCACATAGTTTGTCGCAAATTATCGATGCCGATTACACCTATGTGATGAAAGACGGACAAATCGTAGAACACGGGGAGCATCATGATTTGTACCATCAAGAAGGTGCTTATAAGCAAATCTTCGATGCGATGGCGAAAAGTTTAAATATTGACAAAATTGCCCGGACTTTTGAGGAAGACGAAGAAACACATAGTTAATTTTAGACCGAAAAAAGCCCATCGTTTGATGGGCTTCGTTCATATTTGTTTTATTCAATTAACGCTGAACTTTTTGCTCAATTTCTTCAACACTGGTGTGACGGACATCTAGACCTTTCACCATATAAATCACTTGTTCAGAGATATTTCGAGCATGGTCACCAATACGTTCAAGTGAACGCAGCACCCAAAGTACATTCATGACCCGAGTAATGTGGCGTGGATCTTCTATCATATACGTCATGAGGGTACGGGTTGCCGATTGGTACTCGCGGTCAATATCAGCATCGGCCAAAAGGACACGTAAAGCCTGATCTACATCCAAACGTGCAAAGGCATCGAGCGCATCATGAATCATCACGCGGACTTGGTTGCCAATATGACGTGTTTCCATATAACCCCGCGGTGAACCACCCTCTTCACACAAGCTTTGTGCAATACGGGCAATTTTTGCCGCTTCATCACCAATCCGTTCTAAATCGGTGTTGGCTTTCGACATCGCAATCACCATGCGTAGATCAATCGCAGCAGGATGACGACGCGCCAAAATCAGGGTAAGCGCTTCATCAATTTCAGTTTCCATACGGTTCACCGTATTGTCTTGAAATTGAACATCAATCGCCATCGTTGCATCCGTATCCAATAAGGCATGAATGGCATTTGCAACCTGCTGCTCCACCAAACCACCCATGGTCATAAATTTGGTATGCACATCCTGCAACTCTTCATTGAATTGCGAAGAAATGTGATGGTTTAAAACAGGATTATTAGGCAAAGCGAGTCTCCACTACAACGTGAATCGGCAGATTTTAGTGCCATATTAAAGCATATTGATTGTGAAACTTTTATGACCATGGATTATTTCTTTAGTAGGATCGATGGCTGATTTTTCTGATCGACCAACCATGCATTCATTTCCACTAAATCAGCTTCCGTTAATTTCCCAACGGAGGCTTTGAGTTGTAATACATGTATTAAATAATCGTACTTGGAATTTAAATAATCTTGACGGGCTGAAAAGGCATTACGCTGTGCCAGTAGCACATCAACCATAGTTTTCAGACCTTCCTGATACTGGGCTTGTGATGCTAAAGACACTTGCGCGGAAGAATCCATCGCGGCTTTACGTGCCTGTAATTTACTTTGATCCGTTTCGACTTGCATATAAGATTTTTTTACATCGGTTTGTGCTTTTCGAATTGCTGCATCCACCTGTGCTTGGCTTTTTTCAACATTGATCGCTGCTTGCTTAATGGATTTCTGTGTCCGTCCGCCATTAAACACATTCCAGTTCATTTCAATCCCCACCTGATCAAATTGACCATCTTGCGACATGATGGATTGTGGACTTTGCTTGTTATAACCATAGGTCCCTACCGCTTCAATCTGAGGATATAAGGCAGCTTTTTCGACGCGTTTGCCATCTTCCGCATAACGTTGTTGCATACGCGCTTGTAAAATGCCTAGGTTCTGCTCCTGAGCCAGTTCTTCCCACGCTTGTACATTGTTTGGAATCGGTTTTTCAAACTGAAAATCATCACGTAACACCGCCAAATTTTCTCGATATGGCCCAATCAACTGTTGTAATTGTTCCTGCGCCAAAACCAATTGAACATTAGTCGCCATACGGTTGGCCCGAGCATTTTGATATTGAGCATTGGCTTCGCTGACATCACTTTTTGCCACCAAACCTTCTTTTAATTTAGCATTCATCATGCGCAGCTGTTCAGATAGCGCCTGTTCTTCTTGTAAGTTGGCAACCGTCAATGCTTGCTGACGTAGGACATTAAAATAAGCTTCAGAGACATTTAAAATATGATCTTGTTTTTGAATCTGCAGATTAATTTCACTTAAATTAATCGAGGTTTTGACTTGCTTCAGCCCTTCCCATGCATCCCAACGAAAAATGGGCTGACGGGCAGTGAGCGCAATTTGTCTTGTTGTGGTGCTGTCTGGCATGATCAGCCCGGCTTGAGCGCCGCTTTGGTTGGAATTTTGATTTTTTCGGGTCACATTTCCGGAGATTGTTACCGTCGGGAGTAAGTTCCCATTGGCAATCCCCAAATTCAATTTATCCGCTTCATATTGTAGTTTATTGGCTTGCCAATTGGGGTCTTCTTGTTTTGCACGTTCATAAGCTTGCACAAGATCTAGCGCACACGCCCATTGACTCGTGAAAAGCAAACAAAGACCCACCACAACTTTTTTGTTCATTTTTTTTGTAAATTCCTAATATTCAAATACCCGAGATTGAATATTCAAGCCTAAAACTAAGCAGATACTAATCATATCCTTGCAAATTTCCGTATGATTTTTATTAATTTTTTATATCAAATGCGACAAAACCGGATAATTTCAGTCGTTTTCAGACACTACTCACAACGCTATAACAAAGAACTGTACAATAGTACACATATTGCACGTGTTTCATCTATAAAATAGTCGACATTCCATCGGACAATACCACTTCTATAGCGCATCGAGTTCCTGTGTCAAAATTTTTTCAGCTGCCTGCAAAGTTTAGTGCAATGTTTTTATGTTTCAGTATGTTGAATGGATGCCAACAACAGCCTGAACCTCAACCTGCACCAGAGTTTCCCAACAATAAGACTGTTCAAAAAGAAGCAGTCGATTTGTCTTTGCTGTGCAGAAAACTTGAAAAAAACATGCTGGAAATAGACGATCAACGAACAACTTTCGCTTTAGAACAAATCAACCAAGATCTCAAAGTCTGCTTACCGCTATTAAAAGCGGACGAACAAAAAAAATTACTGCGTTTGTCCAATCAAATGTATCGCAACTTTTTACATGTTGAACGTACAGCTCAACAGCAAATGGCGTTCGAACAATTTGCCTTTGATATGGCTCAGCATCCCACAATTCAACAAAATCATTATGAGCAGCTCACTGCCCGAGATCAATACTTACTGAAACATAAAGGCCAAGCCTATGTAGAATTGTTCGATGCAGGTGAAGGACAATTACGCTATCGCCGCAGTCCTGAATATTTAGCCAAAATTTTTGCGCCTTATATGGAAGAACCTGAGCAGGTCTTCATTGAAAAACTGGCTGAACAAAATGCACAACCCGCCTTGCTACAAAAAAGTTTAGCCATTGAGCCGCAAGAGATTGCAACACGTGCTATTTTTTGGGAAGACTATCTGAAACAATATCCAGATAGCCCCTACAAAAAAGATGCACAACAATTGCTATATCAATATAGCCAGTTGTTATTTATTGGTTCGGCACACAGTCCAGTTTCCAATGATTTTTCAGACCGCCTCAGTATTCAAGCCAGTTCTTTAGAAGAAATTGAACGCTTGGCTCAATTAAAAAACTCCAAATTGGCAGATCAGGCGCGTTTATTTTTAAAATTATTAGATCAAAATACTACTGCATCTAATCAGCGATCAGAAGCACAGCTGTTGAATTTAATTGGTGTCCGTAATCCTGATCCGCATTATAAGAAAGACTGTTTTAGTGACGCCATCTGTGTAAATCAGTCCTCTACTTAGCCAATGCAAGTTCAATTGCACACGGGCCTAGCCAAAATTCTGCACTTGAAAATCGATGAAAAATAACACTGTTTTAAAACAGCCTTCATGCTAATATCCGCACAAAGCTTGACGGAGCGCAGGTAATTTCCTGCTGAGATCATCTAAATTTAGTTCGCTAAATTTAAGGATGAGTACCGTTGAACCTGATCAGGTTAATACCTGCGTAGGAATCAAGCCATCTAAAAACTTAAGCCCTTCTTATCTCTTGGTTTTACGCCTTTATTTTTCAGGTGACCCATCAGATAAACCGCCACGTTTTTGGTCGTGCTTGATTCGTTGATGTCATTCATAAGGATCATTGCAATGAACCAATTAACGAATCTCACCGCTTCAGATCGCGCTGCTCAACATGAACAAGATGCTAAAGATCTCACTCGTATTCTCCCTGCGTCAAAGAAAGTCTATATCCAAGGCTCACGTCCAGATATTCGCGTACCAATGCGTGAGATCAGTCTTACAGATACGCCTACAGGTCTGGGTGGAGAAAAAAATCTGCCGATCATGGTTTATGACACCTCTGGTGCTTATACAGACCCCAATATTCAAATTGACCTGAATCAAGGTCTACCTAATGTCCGTGAATCTTGGATCGAGTCTCGAAATGATACGGAAATACTCGATACCTTGACTTCAAAATTTGGACAAGAGCGTCTTCGAGATATTCGTACTGCAGAGATTCGTTTTGCGCATATTTCAAAACCCCGTCGCGCTCGTCGTGGACACAATGTCTCTCAAATGCACTATGCCAAACAAGGCATCATCACCCCTGAAATGGAATACATTGCAATTCGTGAAAATCAGCGTCAGCGTGAAGGTGTCGATATGCGCCAACATGCCGGTCAAAATTTTGGCGCACGCAATTTAACTGAAATCACCCCTGAATTTGTACGTCAAGAAGTGGCTGAAGGTCGTGCCATTATCCCTGCCAACATTAATCACCCTGAATGTGAACCGATGATTATTGGTCGTAACTTCTTGGTGAAAATCAATGCCAACATTGGTAACTCAGCACTTGGTTCAAGCATCGATGAAGAAGTGGCAAAAATGACGTGGGCAACTCGTTGGGGCGCTGACACCATTATGGATTTATCGACAGGTAAAAATATCCATGAAACCCGAGAATGGATTATTCGCAACTCACCTGTACCCATTGGCACCGTACCGATTTACCAAGCTTTAGAAAAAGTTGATGGTGTCGCAGAGGACTTAACCTGGGAAATTTTCAAAGACACACTGATTGAACAAGCCGAGCAAGGTGTCGATTACTTTACGATTCACGCAGGCGTGCTGCTTCGTTATGTTCCACTCACCGCCAACCGTTTAACTGGTATTGTGTCACGTGGCGGATCCATCATGGCGCAGTGGTGCTTAGCGCATCATGAAGAAAACTTCCTGTATACGCATTTTGATGAAATCTGCGAAATCATGAAAGCCTATGATGTGTCATTCAGTTTAGGTGATGGTTTACGTCCGGGGTGTATTCAAGATGCTAACGATGAAGCTCAATTTAGTGAATTACGCACCTTAGGTGAATTGACTCACCGGGCATGGGAACATGATGTACAAGTCATGATTGAAGGCCCAGGCCATGTCCCAATGCACATGATCAAAGAAAATATGGATCTACAACTCGAGGTTTGCAAAGAAGCGCCTTTCTATACGCTTGGGCCGCTCACCACCGATATTGCCCCGGGCTATGACCACATTACCTCTGCGATTGGTGCGGCAATGATTGGTTGGTACGGCACCGCGATGCTGTGTTATGTGACCCCGAAAGAGCACCTTGGTCTACCAGATAAAAAAGACGTCAAAGATGGCATTATCACCTACAAAATTGCAGCCCATGCCGCAGACCTTGCCAAAGGTCATCCTGGTGCGCAGGCTCGTGATAATGCATTGTCGAAAGCACGCTTTGAATTCCGCTGGGAAGACCAATTTAATCTGAGCTTAGACCCTGATACAGCACGCAGCATGCATGATGAAACTATGCCGAAAGAAGCACATAAATCGGCCCATTTTTGTTCCATGTGTGGACCTAAATTTTGCTCGATGAAAATCACACAAAATGTGAGAGATTATGCAAAAAATCAGCAAGATATGCAGCTTTCTTCAGAATTTAATCCTGAAATTGAAACAGGTTTACAAAGCATGAAAGCGGCCTATCATGAACATGGTCAAAAGTTGTACCACAAAGTGTAAAGCTTAAAAAAAATCTTTTGTATTCAACAAAATCTCGGTTAGGATGAAATGGAAGATTTCATCCTAATTAGCGCTTATGAATATTATTAAACAGGCCACATATAACAAAAAAGATTACAGCATTGAAGGGCGTGAACATCTTTATAAAGGCTTTATTCAAGTTGAAAAAGTTCAGCTTCGACACCGCTTATTCCATCAAGACAGCATGATTCCAACCATTCAGCGTGAATTGATTCATCGTCCTGAAGCAGCAGGTGTGCTGATCTATAGTCATCAACAACAAAAATTTGCCCTAATTGAACAATTCCGCATTGGGGCGATTGATGATGAAACTTCGCCATGGCAACTAGAGATTATTGCCGGCGTGCTCGATGGTGATGAATCTGCTGAAAGCTGCATCCGCCGTGAAAGTTTGGAAGAGTCAGGCTGTGAATTAGATGCACTACAGCATTTATTTAGTTTTTATCCCTCTGCGGGTGCCTGCGCGGAATTATTCCACCTTTATAGTGCTGAAGCTGAACTGCCTGAACATGGTGGAGTCTTTGGCATGCCTGATGAAGGAGAAAATATTCAATTGCATATCTTAAACTATGCTGATATTCCTGAATTATTAACCAATGGTCGGCTAAAAAACGCACCTGTCATTATGGCCTTGCAATGGTTACAACAACAAATACATACTACAAGGAATGTCTAAGGGGAAGGACATGACTTTAAGGGACACACCACAATACGACTGGACACTGATCCAGATCTCGGACACACATTTAATGGATCAGGAAGATCTTGAGTTTGTCCGCATGAATCCAGAGCAGAGTTTTCACGATGTGATTCAACAAATTCAGTTGAACCATCATCACATCGATACGCTTGTCCATACTGGCGATCTTGCACAAGTGCCGGTAGAGCGCACCTATGCGCGTTATCGCGAATATATGCAACAGCAGCCGTTTCCGTTTTATCAGATTCCGGGGAACCATGACGAAGCATCTTGCTTCCCTTTTCATCAACAGGAAGATCGGGCACACTGCATCGCATTAGGCAATTGGTGTCTGATTTTACTGAACAGTGCGGTTAAAGGAAAAGTGGATGGTTGGGTATCACAACAGCAGCTCGAACAATTAGATCAGTTACTCACAGCACACCCACAGCAACACATCATTGTGGCATGCCACCACCACCCTTTTGCCATGCAATCGCATTGGATAGATCAGCATAAACTAAAGAACGCTGAACATCTCATAGATGTGCTTTCACGCCATGACAATGTCAAAATTGTACTATGCGGACACGTACATCAAGACTCGTCTAATCAATGGCGCAATATTCAGTTTTTATCGACGCCTTCGACCAGTGTTCAGTTCAAACCGCATAGTGAAAATTTTGCCTTAGATGAGGCTTTACCAGGGTATCGTGCACTCTATCTGAATGATAATGGTGAATTTAAAACTGAAGTTGTTCGGGTCAAATTGAAACAACCTCAAATTAATGTTGAAATTTCAGGTTATTAACTTTTCAATTTGATTTTTTTGCTTTACTTTATGCCTTCTAAAGGAAAAGTGATAGTTAGAATCCAAACATCAAAGACTATCAATAAGCAGAAAAAGTCTATATGATGACGACCCCCACAGAAGGAAACTCTGTGTTGGGTGGATAAAAAACTTGCATATCACCATATTTTTTGCGTATAGATATATGCATATGATGAGGAATGCCCTATATGGCGAATGACAACCAAAATCAAGTCTTAGACGAACAAACTGATGTAGTAGACGAAAAGTCTACCAAACGCGTGCGCAAATCAAAGCCAAAGGCGACTGAAGGTGGTTCTACTGCAAGCTTATTTGGTATTGAACCTTATCAGCCTAAAAAGAATGAAGAATACATGTCTGAAGGGCAACTTGAGCATTTCCGCCACATTTTATTGGCGTGGAAAGCTGAGTTAATGTCAGAAGTAGACCGTACTTTGAATACCATGCAAGACGAAAATACTGCGCTTCCAGATGTGAACGACCGTGCAACGCAAGAAGAAGAATTTGCGATTGAACTTCGTACACGTGACCGTGAACGTAAACTGATCCGTAAAATTGAACAATCAATTGAAGCGATTAAAAATGATGACTACGGTTTCTGTGAAACGTGTGGTATCGAAATTGGCTTACGTCGCCTAGAAGCACGTCCAACAGCAACTTTATGTATCGACTGCAAAACACTTGCAGAGATCAAAGAGAAGCAAAATAACGGTTAATTCTGTGTTGAGTAATTCCTCTCTAGCCCTCCCTTTAAAAAAGGGGGGAAAAGTTACAGAGCATTACGTGGGTCGGTTTGCGCCATCGCCAACCGGCCCTTTGCATTTTGGCTCTTTAATTACAGCAGTCGCAAGCTATTGCGATGCCCGTGCCCATCAGGGGCAATGGATCGTTCGTATCGAAGATACCGACATTCCACGTATATTTCCCGGCAGCGAAGAACATATCTTACGTTGTATTGATGCATTTCAATTCGAACCAGATACCGAGATCATTTTCCAAAAAGACCGCCTCGAAATCTATGAGCAAGTCATTGCGCATTTGCATGCCCAAGACTTGGTCTATGCTTGTCAATGCACCCGAAAAATGCTTGGTTCGAATCATATCTATCAAGGCACATGTCGTAATCTTGGCCTTCCCCTTCAGGATCAGGCTATTCGAATCAAAGTCGATGCACAGAACATTTGTTTTACCGACCGCTTACAAGGGATGCATTGCTCCAATCTGCAACAGGATTTGGGTGACTTTGTCTTAAAACGCCGTGATGGCATTATCAATTATCAACTTGCTGTCGTGGTGGATGACTACCTACAAGGGATGACCCATGTTGTACGTGGGGCTGATCTTTTGGACAATACCGAACGTCAAATTTGGCTCGGACAGGTTTTGGGTTATCCGCGCCTTGAATACATGCACTTGCCATTGGCAATGAATGATCAGGGACAAAAGCTGTCAAAACAGAATATGGCTCAAGCTCTTGATTTAAGCCAAGCGGCACCTTTATTACAACAAGCATTGCAAGCCCTACACCAACCGCCAGTCGACTTAGATACGCCACGTATTATGCTACAACAGGCGATTGCGCAGTGGGATATTCAACAAATTCCCCATGGCACAGCATTGCCTCAAATCTATCAATAAACCCACATCCCTATCTGAGCCAATCACTCGATATTCAATTGAATTATGCTTTAATAAAGTGATCAATCGACCATTGGAGAGCCTAATATTTTTTATTTTTGGAGTTGGTCCGAAAACCAAAGTCATTGAAAAGAGCCAATTTACTTGCCCTGTCTGCCGCAGCAGAACTCAGTATGAGTTGAAACAGCAACGTAATTATTTTTCTTTATTTTTTATTCCATTGATTCCACTATCTAAAGCCAAGGCGAGCTTGGTCAAATGTCTCCATTGTGGAACGGAGATGCCGGCGAGTGTACTGCACCATGCATCTCCCGATCCGCAACGAGATACGAATTTAGAAGCTTGATTCTTCTTTACTTGGGTTTACTTCTTTGGTCGTCGCATCGATCTTTAAGATCAGACTCACCATAACCGCACAGATAATCAGAGAAGACCCCCCATAACTAATAAACGGTAAGGTCAAACCCTTGGTAGGAAGCATGCCCATGTTCATGCCGGCATTCACCAAAATTTGCAGCAAGAAGATAATACTAATGCCATAAGCCAAGTAGCCTGCACGTAAGTATTGATGACGTAAAGCACGATGACCAATGCGAATACAGCAGACCAACATCACAAATGACAGCGTCAATACGGTCAAAATCCCAAAGAAGCCAAATTCTTCGCCCAAAACCGCCAACATGAAGTCGGTATGTGCCTCAGGTAAATACGACATTTTTTGAATACTATGACCCAAGCCGACACCAAACCATTCACCGCGACCAAAAGCCATTAATGCATTCGACAACTGGTAGCCTGCGCCTAATGGATCATTCCATGGATTTGAGAAGGACATCAAACGTTCTAAACGATAAGGTTCAAATAAAATCAAGAACACAAAGGCCATGATGATCGCACCAAAGGCAATTGCGAACTGAATCAACGGTGCTCCTGCGAGGAAGAATACCCCTAGCATGGTTAAGGCAATCACCACCGTCGCCCCTAAATCGGGCTCTGCCATGACCAAACCGACAGTTGCAGCCATAATCACTGCCAAACGCACCAAGCCCTTAATATTATTACGGACTTCTTCGGCACGCCGTACCACATAGTCCGCGGTAAATATCGCCATCATGACTTTGGCAACTTCCGAAGCCTGTAAGGTGAAACCAGCAATACGAATCCAACGTTTAGAACCATTGACCTCTGTCCCGACAGCCAATACAGCAGCCAGTAAGATAATCGTGATAATCCATAAAAAGAAGGTGTTGTTAAACCAAACATTCAACGGCACTTTATAGGCGATATAGGCGGCGGCGGCGGCAGCGGCAATCGAAATACCGTGTCGTGAAATGTAATGAAAGGCATTTTCATGCATGCGTTCTGCATAAGGCATCGATGCAGATGCCACCATGATCGAACCAATACACAACAATGCCAAAACACAGAACATTAAAACATTGCGCACGTTGACCTCGGCAGGTAACCGAGGAATCCAACGCTCTACAACTTCATTTATTCTATTTATGGTCGCCTGAGCTAACCCAGCCATACAACTTTCCTTATCATTCTTTTAAACGAGTGCATTCACACAATCAACAAATTGGTGTCCACGCTCACTGTAGCCTTTAAACATATCAAAACTTGCGCACGCTGGAGACAATAACACCACATCATTGGCTACCGCATTTTGTTGGCACAGCTCAACCGCTTGTTTCAAACTTTCAGCATGAATCAGCGTGGTTGTCCCTTCAATCGCTTTTTCAATAATTGGACGATCTTCACCAATCAATACCGCAACTTTGGCATATTTTGAAAGTGAATCACGCAGCGCAGTAAAGTCCTGCCCTTTGCCTTGACCACCTAAAATAATCGCCACTTTACCGCCTTTGGCTTCAATCGCAGCACCAAGACCATCAATTGCAGCTAAAGTCGCACCAATATTGGTGCCTTTAGAGTCATTATAATAACGAACACCATGCACTTCTTTGACAAATTCACAGCGGTGTTCTAAGCCTTTAAAGGTTTTCAAGGTTTCCAACATGCCTGCTAGTGGCAAACCAATCGCTTCACCCAAAGCTAAACATGCCAAGGCGTTTGCCACATTATGTGTCCCTTGGATATACATATCTGCACTTTTCAGTAAACGCTCACGACCACGTGCCAACCAAATTGTGCCATCAGTATCGCGTAAAATACCGAACTGATTCATATCTGGAGCATTTAGGCCAAAGCTTTGCATTGGAGTAATATCTGGAACCAATGGACGTGTTAATGAGTCATCACGGTTATACACCACTTTTTTCACCGCTTGGAAAATACGATGCTTCGCAGTGTGATAGCCCATCATATCGCCATGACGGTCCAAATGGTCTTCGCTCATGTTCAACACAACAGCAACCTCTGCTGCCAAGTTCGACGTGGTTTCTAATTGAAAACTTGAAAGCTCTAAAACATAAAGCTCAGGATCATCTTTGGTGAGATCCAAAGCCGGTCGACCCAGGTTGCCACCCACTGCCACTTTTTTGCCTGCATCTGCTGCCATAAGACCAAATAAAGTCGTTACGGTACTTTTCGCATTCGAACCTGTAATCGCGACAATTGGCTTATCCGTCGCACGACGTAAAATTTGAATTTCTGAAACCACAGGAATGTTGGCTGCAATGGCCGCCTGAATTTGCGGTAATTTTGGATCTAGCCCCGGGCTGATAATAATTTCTTCTGCTTGGAGTAATAAATCTTGATCCAACTGACCAAAACTGGTTTGTACATCACTTGGAATTTGATCATGACCCGGTGGGACTGCTCGTGAATCGGTGACTGCAACGCGGTAGCCATGGCTATGTAAGAAATTCACTGCGGAAACACCAGAAATCCCTAATCCGGCAACAACCTTCAATCCACCACGCTGTATTAACATTTTCGCCCCATTTTTTGGTCGGTTTTTAAATCTGACAAAATGTTAGCACTTTGCTGTTTTGAATGCTTTTTATGTTTTCACTTTCTCGCAGTTTTTTTGTGTCCGCTCGTAAAAAACCGCCCATCTCGGGCGGTTTCTTCACGCAACGGGCGGTGAGCTTATTTCCACTTCACCGCTTGTACTTCAGCTTTTTTTGCAGATGAATTATCCGAAGCTGAACATCCACAACCGCCTGCACAGCCTGCGACCATTTTTGGCTTTAACCATTTGGCTAGACTGTTCCAACCACGGTTTGCACAGTGCTCAGATAAAGTTGTGAAGACTGAGTTCGATGTTTTTGGAAATACCTTCTTAAACACCACGACAGCACTCCAAATCACCAATACCGCAATAATTATTGATTCAAGCATGTCTCTCTCCTTTGTTCAGCTTTTGCCATTCACAATTCAGAATCCAAAATAGCGTGTTGCAAATTGATACGTGATGAATGCCATTAAATAAGCCAAACCAAATAAATAGATGGTCATGAAACTCACCGTTTTCAAGGAGCCAGTTTCACGTTTAACTGTCGCCAGTGTCGCCAAGCAATGTGGCGCATAAATAAACCACACCAATAATGATAAACCGGTTGCCAATGACCAACCCAATGACCCATCACTACTAATTAAATTTGCCAGGCCTTGAGACATGGCATCGTCATCTGTTGCAGACAAGGCATACACCGTACCCAATGCCGCTACAACAACTTCACGTGCCGCCATCGCTGGAATTAAGGCAATACAGATCTGCCAGTTAAACCCTAATGGTGCAAAAATCGGTTGTAATACATGCCCAAGCATACCTGCCAATGAATAATCAATATCCGGCAAGGTTGCGCCTTCTGGCGGTTGCGGGAAGGTACACAAGAACCATAACAAAATCGATAAAGCGAAAATGATGCCACCGACACGTTTCAAGAAAATCTTGGCACGGTCCAGTAAACCAATCCAAACACTCTTAATATCTGGGAAACGGTAGCTTGGAAGTTCCATCAATAAGGCATGCTGTGATTTATCTTTTTGGAAGAATTTCAGCACTGTTGCCACAATTAAGGCACTCACAATCCCTGCTGCATATAATGCAAATAGCACCAAGCCTTGTAAGTTAAAGACGCCCCAGACCATTTGCTGTGGAATAAATGCTGAGATCAGCAAGGCATAAACCGGTAAACGTGCCGAACAGGTCATCAATGGCGCAACTAAAATCGTGACCAGACGATCTCGGGGGTCTTGAATACTCCGAGTTGCCATGATGCCCGGTACAGCACAGGCAAAGCTCGACAGCAAAGGAATAAAAGCACGACCACTCAGTCCGGCTTTAAACATCAGCTTATCTAGCAAGAATGCTGCACGTGGTAAATAACCTGATTCTTCTAAAACCAAAATAAAGAAGAATAAAATTAAAATCTGCGGCAAGAACACCACCACACCACCTGCACCCGCAATGATCCCATCAACCACCAAGCTGTTCAGTAGTGGATGTGAAATGTGTTCACCGACTAATTCACCGAACCAACCGAAGAAGGTTTCAATACCGTCCATAAACGGCGCAGCCCATGCAAACACCGCTTGGAAGATAATAAACATCATCACCGCTAAGGTAATTAAACCAAAGACTGGATGTAGAAAAATTTTATCGAGGAAGTCTGAGCGTTTATCTTCATGATCAACAAACACCACCACGTCTTTTAAAATTTGTTCAATTTTTTCGTGGTTAGTCCCAGAAAGATTGGTATCACTTAATGACGCATCTGGTTTTCTGAAACCTTCAGCATCCAAAGCGCCCATTAAGTTTTCAATACCCGCATTACGTACAGCAACGGTTTCTACAACAGGCACACCCAAACGCTGAGACAGCTTTTGGGTATTGATTTGCATGCCACGACGACGTGCTTCATCCATCATGTTGAGGACAAGTAAAATTGGACGACCCAAATCGATCATTTCCATGACCAAACCGAGGTGCAATTTTAAGTTTGTCGCATCAACTACACATAAAAAGACATCTTGATGCCCTTCTTCTGCAATTTTACCTTGCACGACATCACGCGTAATCGCTTCATCAGGACTCGTCGCTTCTAAGCTATACGTCCCCGGCAAATCCAAAACTCGAACAGATTTACCCGATGGCAAAGTAAATTGACCAACTTTACGCTCAACCGTTACTCCAGCATAGTTCGCAACTTTCTGACGTGTACCCGTTAAATGATTGAATAATGAAGTTTTACCACAGTTTGGATTACCAACGAGGGCAATACGTAACGCATCACTCATGCTGATGCCCCTTCCATTGCTATTTCCACTTTTTCAGCTTCTACTTTTCGCAGTGCAAAACGAGTAAACCCAACTTGAATTAAAATCGGGTCACCACCAAAAATACCTTTGGTAATCACCTGTACTTTTGTTCCGGGAACAAAACCCAAAGTCTCTAAACGGCTAGCGACTAAATCAGCCGGAGCATTGTTGCCATTCTGGTTACGATGTACCTTATGAATGACTGCGCTTTGTTTCACTTTCAAATCAGATAATCGCACGCAACTAACCCTAAAAAATTTTGAACATTATACAAACAAATGAGAATAATTAACAAATCGGATTCGATTTCAATTCTCATTTAACAATCTAGCATCGACACGACTATTTTTTTAAATTACATTGCATTAAACCATTGTGATTTCTTGGTTTAATTTCAAAAATGAGCGGCACATGTTAAATAAAAAACCACGAATCCCGACCCCAGTCCAAATTCCAGAAACACTCAGTTTTTTACACGGATATCGTGATGATTTAATTGCTCAAACGGTCAGTCCACATACTCGAAATGCATATTTATCTGATTTAATTCAATGCAGTGGGTGTCATACACATGTCATGACAGATTGGAGCAGTGACGACATTTCAGATGTCTTGCTCAGCCTGACTAAACAAGGAAAAAGCCCTCGCTCGATCGCCCGCTCACTTTCTGCACTGCGTTCATTTTTCAAGTTCTTACGCGAACAAAAAATACGCAGCGACAATCCTGTTGCAATCCATAAAACACCCAAATTGGGTCGTGCCCTACCAAAGGACTTATCTGAAGCAGATGTCGAAGCACTGATTAATGCCCCTGACCTCAGCACCGCATTGGGTCTACGTGATCGTGCCATGCTCGAAGTGCTGTATGCCTGTGGTTTACGTGTCTCTGAGTTATTAAATTTAAGATTAGAACTGATCAATCTGAAACAAGGCTATTTACGGATTACTGGTAAAGGCAATAAAGAGCGCTTAGTTCCTTTAGGTCAAATGGCGGTGGAATGGATCGAGAAATATTTAGCTGAAGCACGTCCCGTCTTATACAAAAGCGCAACCGATGCTTTATTTCTCACTCAACTCGGTGGAATGATGAGTCGCCAAAACTTTTGGTACGCGATTAAACGCTATGCGCTCATTGCAGGTATTCAAACTGAATTATCACCACATACCTTACGCCACGCCTTTGCCACGCATTTGCTCAACCACGGTGCCGACTTACGTGTCGTGCAGATGCTGCTCGGTCACAGTGACTTGTCTACCACTCAAATTTATACCCATGTCGCGCAAGTTCGTATGCAAAAATTACATGCAGACTATCATCCGAGAGCTTAACGGCAGGAAATATCAGACCAAGAAGTTCTATCGTGGCCGATATTTTTTGCTATGCTTACTCACCTGTTTGATAAAGCTAAAAGAAAAGGGTTGTTTATGTTATTTACCCGTTCAAAATTTTTTCTCGCATCGACACTTGTTGCCAGCATGGCGTTAGTGGCTTGTTCTAATTCAAATAATGATGAAAAGAAAGACGCGACATTAACGGCAAGTACGCCTGCAACTGGTGAAGCTTCGAATTTATCTGAACGTAATGCTCAGCAGCGTTTAATTGATACTTTGCAATCCAATCTGCAAAAAGCCAATATCAATGCCAAAGTCACTGGGGTGAAAGCGACTGAAGTTCCTAATTTGTTTTGGGTCAGCTTTGAAGGCATGCCTGCGGTCTATGCTACAGCTGATGGTAAATACATTTTCCAAGGCGACGTGGTTCGTTTAGGTGAAAAACAACTCTTTAATGTAGGCGATACCCTACAAGCAGAAGCCAACAAAAAATTATTTGATCAATTAAAAACTGAAGACTTACTAATCTATAAAGCCAAAGGTAAAACCAAACACGTGGTTTATGTATTTACCGATGTCAGCTGTCCTTATTGCCACAAATTACATGAACAAATCGATGATATTAATGCCCGCGGCATTGAAGTCCGTTATATCGCTTGGCCACGTGGTGAACAACACATGCCAATGATGGAAAATATCTGGTGTAGCAAAGACCGTCGTGCCGCATTTGATAAAGCTATTGCCGGTGAGCAAATCGAGCCTGCATCATGTAAAAACCCAGTGCGCAGCATGTATGAAATGGGTCTAAATATTGGTGTGAATGGTACGCCAGCGATCTATAACGCAGAAGGTAAACACATCGGTGCGTACATGTCGGCTTCCGAACTTGAAAGTGCGCTTAAATAACTAATTTTTATAGGCTAAATGAATGTTTTTTATGGGTGGGAATAAAGTGATTTCTACCCTAGAGTCCGAACGTTTTTTTAGCTATGATCTAAACTCACTTAAAGCAATGATGAAATAAATGGAGTGTGACGTGAAACCAGTTCGTCTGGCAATCCTCGGTCTTGGTACTGTGGGTGGTGGTGCCCTTAAACTACTAAAAGAAAATGCTGCTGAGATTAAACGTCGCACCGGTCGTGAAATTGAAATTACCCATGTGGGTACGCGTCGCCCTCGTCCTGATTTAGAACTACCTGCTTCAGTGAAGCAAAGTGCTGATTTATTAGATATCGTCCGTCAACCCGATGTAGACGTTGTGGTTGAAGTTATGGGCGGCATTCACCCTGCCTATGAAGTGATTCGTGAAGCAATCGTTCATGGCAAACAAGTAGTCACAGCCAACAAAGCTTTATTAGCTGAACACGGTAATGAATTATTTAAATTGGCCGATGATCATCACGTTCAGATTGCTTATGAAGCAGCTGTCGCAGGTGGTATCCCAATTATTAAAGTCCTCCGTGAGGGTTTGGCAGCCAATAAAATTGACTGGCTTGCAGGTATCATTAACGGTACTGGTAACTTTATCCTGACTGAAATGCGTGAAAAAGGTCGTGCCTTTGCAGATGTTCTCAAAGAAGCGCAAGAACTCGGTTATGCCGAAGCAGATCCAACATTCGACGTCGAAGGGATCGATGCAGCGCACAAGTTAACATTGCTGGCTTCTATTGCTTTTGGTATCCCACTCCAATTTGACAAAGTCTTCACTGAAGGCATCAGCAAAGTTACTGCCCAAGATGTCAAATATGCTGAAGACCTTGGTTTCCGTATTAAACATTTAGGTATTGCACGTCGTGCTGCAACAGGTATTGAGCTTCGTGTACATCCAACGCTGATCCCTGAAGACCAACTGATTGCCAATGTAAATGGCGTTAAAAATGCCGTATTGGTTCAAGCCAATGCCGTTGGTCCAACGCTTTACTATGGCGCAGGCGCAGGTGCAGGCCCGACCGCATCAGCGGTGGTTGCTGATGTTGTCGATATTGTCCGTGACATCTCCTATACCGAAGATGGTGCTGGCACAATTCCACAGCTTGCTTTTGAAGCACTGACCGATTTACCAATTCTTCCACGTGAAGAAATGACCACTGGATACTACATCCGTATTAATGCCGAAGATCAAACTGGCGTTCTTGCCGATGTGACGACTATTTTAAGCCGTGCAGGAATCAGCATCGATGCGATCATGCAACAGCCGCGCTTAAAAGACCTTATTCCTATCGTGATTCTGACTGATCCAGTCAAAGAATCTAAAATGGATGAAGCACTTCAACAAATTCAAGCATTGCCTGTCATTCATGGCGAAATTGTACGAATTCGTTTAGAATCGCTTGATAATTAATCGGGTCGAGGGGAATATTTCAGTTCCTCTCGCCAAGCTCTACACACAATTGGAACATCATCATGTCTAATGCCAATCGTTATACTGGTTTAGTTGACCGCTATCGCGACCGTTTACCCGTATCTGCAACTACTCGCGCAATTTCTTTGGGCGAAGGTAATACGCCACTGATTAAGCTTGAGAATATTCCACGCATTATTGGCAAAAATGTTGAAATTTATGTGAAGTACGAGGGCTTAAACCCGACTGGTTCATTTAAAGACCGTGGTATGACCATGGCTGTAACAAAAGCAGTTGAAGAAGGCTCTAAAGCAATTATCTGTGCATCTACAGGTAATACATCTGCTGCAGCGGCTGCTTATGCTGCACGTGCAGGCATTAAAGCCTTTGTGCTCATCCCAGAAGGCAAAATTGCCATGGGTAAAATGGCACAAGCAATGATGTATGGCGCGGTAACAATGCAAATTCACGGTAACTTCGATGACGGTATGCGTCTTGTAAAAGAAGTTGCAGATCAAGCACCAGTTACGATTGTAAACTCAATCAACCCATACCGTCTGCAAGGTCAAAAAACCATTGCTTACGAAATCGTTGACGAATTAGGTCGTGCACCAGACTACCACTGCCTACCTGTAGGTAATGCGGGTAACATCACAGCACATTGGATGGGTTATACCGAAGCTGTGGCGAATCAGCCTAAAGAAGAATTTGTACAAGTAGTTTATGATCCTGAAACTGATCAATTCACAGGTCCAAAACCTGCGGGTCTACCAACAATGGTGGGTTACCAAGCTGCTGGCGCGGCACCATTCCTACGCGGCGCACCTGTAGAAAACCCTGAAACTGTAGCAACTGCAATCCGTATCGGTAATCCACAAAGCTGGAACCATGCTAAAGCCGTAGTCCGCGACTCAGAAGGTTGGTTTGACGAACTGCAAGATGCTGAAATCTTAGAAGCACAGCGTCTACTATCTATGTACGAAGGTGTATTCGTAGAACCTGCTTCTGCAGCTTCTATCGGTGGCGCGATTCGTGACATCAAAGCAGGTAAAATTGCTGAAGGTTCTGTGATCGTATGTACTGTAACAGGTAACGGTTTAAAAGATCCTGACACTGCCATCAAGCAATGCCAAGATGCCGTAATGTTGTCGATTGATGCAACTATGGATCAAGTTCGTGATTCAATTCTGTCAAATATGTAATTTATATGCTGACTGAATAAAAAAAAGCCCTGCTCTTGCAGGGCTTTTTTTATATCTTGCATTCACTTCAGCATTTAAACGTTGAGTAAATCTAAATACTGAAAGAATGAAAAATCTGAAATCTTGTTAAATACGTTTTGGTAACTGGCTCGCCCAGTTCATTAAACGAGTCGCATCATTGGTTCGTGCCACTGAAGAATCCGCACCCAATAACACCACCACCGCTGGACGGTTATTCAGTGTGGTATGCATCACAACACAGCGCCCTGCTTCATTAATAAATCCTGTTTTTGAAATATTAATATTCCAACCACCATTACGCACTAAAGCATTAGTATTGTTTGATTTCAACACGCGGTAGCCCAAATTAAAGTCATAACTTGGTGTGGTTGAAAATTGACGAATCAAACCATACTGCGAAGCGGTATTCACCAAAATCCCCAAGTCACGTGCCGAAGCGACATTGCCTGGGTGCAAGCCAGTCGATTCCATATAATGAGTCGAGTTCATCCCTAATGAGCGTGCTTTCGCATTCATCGCTGAAATAAATGCAGAACGACCACCTGGATAAGTACGTGCTAATGCCGAAGCCGCTGGGTTTTCAGATTTCATCAAAGCAAATAGCAAAGCTTCTGCGCGGTTCATACTGTCGCCAGCACGCAGCGTTGAACTTGAGCTTTTACAGCCTGAACATGAGAAATCAGACTGTTGTAAGGTAATCTTTTCAGACATGTTTAATCGGGCATCTGAAATCACTACTGCTGTCATGAGTTTGGTAATTGATGCAATCGGTAAAGCGGTATTGCTATTTTTGCTATATAGCACTTCACCAGTTTGACCATCCATAACCAGTGCTGCACGCGCATTTACAGAGGGCTGTCCTGCGTATTGATTGGTATCAATAATACGGACCGTTTTCGATGGTGCTGTCTGTACCACACCGCCTGTACTACGTACAGAAGTAGTCACTTTCGTTGACCCTTGAGGAGATGGCTCTTCAGCGCTATAAGACACGTCACCGTTGAGTAACTGGTTTGCATCTTCAGATGACCAGCTAATATTTGACTGCTGATTTGCAGCACTATTCATCACAATTTCAGCAGAACTGAAACTGCTCATACTGAATAAAATTGACATGCCCAAAACGTGCATGAAGGATTTATTTAATTTTTTCACCATTGCTCACTCAACTCAGGATACTAAACATTTGCGCAAGACCAGCAATATGCCGTACATTGGTCACAACTACGAACATTTTTTGCTCACACATTGTGTATGAAGTTTTTCATTTCATATAAGAATAGGATTGCTAATTTTGTCGTTTCATTGCAAGCTTATTTTGCTTTATGTAACAAAAAAAACAGATTTTGATTTGAGGGAGAGTGTAGGTGATCACAGTTTTGGTGGTAGATGACCATGAATTAGTCCGTACTGGTATTTGCCGTATGCTCGAAGACCATGCAGATGTCCAAGTCATTGGACAAGCCGAATCGGGTGAAGATGCGATTACACTTGTTCGCCAACACCATCCAAATGTCGTTCTATTAGATGTCAATATGCCGGGGATCGGAGGTGTAGAAACCACACGTCGCCTACTTCAAACAGCGCCAGATACAAAAGTCCTCGCAGTCAGTGGACTTGCTGAAGAACCCTACCCGTCTTTATTGTTAAAAGCAGGTGCCAAAGGCTATATCACCAAAGGTGCACCAGTTACTGAAATGGTCCGTGCGATTAATAAAGTGATGCAAGGTGGCAAATATTTCAGTGCAGACATTGCGGAACAACTGGCTAGCTCATATTTGTCTGATACACAACAATCACCTTTTGACGCCCTGTCTGAGCGTGAAATGCAAGTTGCCATGATGGTGGTCAATTGTATTAGCGCACAAGAAATTTCCGATAAATTATTCGTTAGCGTTAAAACAGTGAACACCTACCGTTACCGCATTTTTGAAAAACTGAATATTGATAGTGATGTCAAACTAACTCACTTGGCGATTCGCTACGGGTTAATCAAACCTTAACACAACGTACATCCTGTTACTTATGACACAGCGTTCAATCCATAGTGAATTGAACCAGTATCATTTGGGCCTTTGGTACAGTGCTTATCGCTTTATCATCAGTGCCTGTCTGTTACTGGTCTTTTTACTGACCTACACTCAATTCAGTTCAGATTATGAATACCCACGTTTATACCTATATGTATTGACGATTTATTTGCTGTTTACCAGCATTCAATTCATGTCACTTGGACGTTTCAAAGTCCGGATCCCAAACCAGTTACTACTGTTATTCATTGTAGATGTCATTTCGCTGAGCTTACTGACCTTAGCCATCGATGGACCTAATTTACATTTGAGTTTGCTGTTTGTGATTACGATTTTTGCAGCATCCCTGTTATTAGATGCCCAAAAAGCTTTGGTCATCACCCTCATCGCTGTGATTTGCGTGGTGTATCAACTGTTTTTAGGTTCAATTCTTGAATTTACCTCACTCAAAAATTTAACCAACAGTGCGATTTTGGCTTTTTTATTTTGTGTGGTGTATGGCAGTGCGCAAATTGCCGTGAAACGTTTCCAGTTACTAGAAAATCTGAATTTTTCGCAATCCTTAGAGCTACATCGACTACAAAACATTAACCGCTATATCTTGGAGCAGATTGATACGGGCTATTTGGTGTTGGATGAAAACTGTCATGTGGTGCTGAGTAATCCTGCTGCTTGCCATTTACTCGGCATGCCAAATTCTTATCATCATGATCAATATCCACTGTATACCACGCAGCCCGACTTATTTGAATTACTCAAGTTTGAAGATTTAAAAAGCGGGGAAAAATTTCAATTTGAATCGCAACAAAGCCAATACCACATTCAGGTACTCGTACAAAAACTCGTTGTGCCGCATCAAATGTTGACCTTGCTGATTTTACAAGATGCACAAAAACTCAATCAGCAAGTGCAACAATTAAAATTAGCCGCTTTAGGTCAACTCTCAGCCAGTATTGCTCACGAAATTCGCAATCCCTTAGCGGCGATTGTGCATGCCAATGATTTATATCCGCAAAGTGATACCGAACAACAGCACATGTTGAATCATATGATTTCACGTCAAGCGGTGCGGATTGACCGAATTATTCAAGACACCCTAAATATGGTGCGTAATAAGGAAACCCATCCGACTCGTCTAAATCTAGAACAATTTTTACCGCTGTTCCTGCAAGAAGATCTGGCAGACATTCAACAGAACATTCGGCTCAATGTGCAAGCCAAGACTTTAATCGATTTTGATGAGGCACAGTTCAGACAAATTTTAATCAACCTAATTCGTAATGCAATTCGCCATAACAATCCGGACATGTCGTATATCGAAGTGGTAGCGCGGACGGATCAGAAAAAAGTCCAGATCGATGTCCGAGATTTCGGTCATGGGGTTGCTTTACAAAACCGCACACAGTTATTTCAACCATTTTTTAGTACCGAAATTACTGGAACTGGTTTAGGATTATATCTTGCTCATAGCTTCTGTGAAGCGAATCAAGCACAGCTTTCCTATGTAGAACAAAAACAGGGAGCTTGCTTTAGGATTGAGTGCTTACAAGCTGTTATTTAATTGTTTTTAGGGGGAAACTGTGGATTCACAACCACTGGTATTATTAGTTGATGACGAAGAAGACTTATGTATGCTAATGCAAATGTCTTTATCAAGGATGGGGGTTAAAACGCATGTTGCACATCGCCTCGACGAAGCTAAAAAAGCCTTGTCTACCTATAGCTACGATGCCTGCCTAACCGATCTCAACTTACCCGATGGTAATGGTCTACAGCTCTTAGATTGGATGAATGAACACTGTCCTACCCTGCCCGTTGCTGTGCTAACAGCCTATGGCAACATGGACATTGCCATTGCCGCATTAAAGGCGGGAGCATTCGATTTTGTCAGCAAACCGATCAATCCCAAACATCTTGAACAACTGCTACAAAAAGCCCTGAATAAGCCTTTGGCCGAAGACATTACTTCGCAAGATGCTTTAGAACATAAAATGTTGATTGGTGAATCACTCCCAATCCAGCAATTGCGTCGAACTCTAAAGAAAATTGCACGTTCACAAGCACCTGTTTTTATTACGGGTGAATCTGGTACGGGTAAAGAGGTCGTAGCCAATCTGGTTCACCGTTTAAGCAACCGTAATGAAGGGCCCTTTATTGCTATTAACTGTGGGGCAATTCCCACAGAGTTAATGGAAAGTGAACTTTTTGGCCATAAAAAAGGCAGCTTTAGTGGTGCCACCCAAGACAAGCAAGGTCTGATTCAATCTGCACATGGCGGTAGCTTATTTCTGGACGAAATTGCCGAATTACCTTTAGCCATGCAAGTTAAACTGCTACGTGCGGTACAGGAAAAACGTATTCGCCCCGTAGGTTCAGACTGTGAAATTGATGTTGATTTCCGTGTGATCAGTGCCAGTCATCAGGACTTAGAAGCTCTTGTCCAACAAGGTCGATTCCGCCAAGATTTATTCTTCCGTATCCATGTGATGGATTTAGTGTTGCCTGCCTTACGTGAACGTGGCGACGACATCCTCTTATTGGCACAACATTTTATCCAAAAAATTAGCCATGAATGGGAAATTGCCTCTAAGCCTCTGACTGAACGTGCGAAGAGTTTCCTGCTCAGCCAATATTATCCGGGTAATGTCCGTGAACTCCGCAATATTATCGAACGTGCCATGACCCTCTGCGATGATGAGCAAATTGATCTTCAACATCTGCAAAGTGCGCCATTAAGACAACCGAGTGCTCAGTTCAATTCCGCTCCAACAACGAATGATTCTGCTCAGCTTGCTGCAAACAGCAACGAACAGAGTGTGGTTCCTCGTAAACTACCTGAAGAAGGTTTAGAACTCTTTTTAGAAAATATCGAAAAAGAAGTGCTCATGAATGCGTTGAATTTGACTCACTGGAACCGAACCCTTGCCGCAAAAAAATTAGGTATGTCATTCCGCTCATTGCGCTATCGTTTGAAAAAATTCGGCTTAGATACCGAAGACGAAGAGTAAAAGTTTTCCAGCGTATTGCTGTTTATTTTTGATTCAGCAATAACTCTGCAACATGATCGACATAGTGATCTTCACGTGCATCATGTTGCAGCGGATAGTTATAGTCTGGCTGCACCCCAATTCCTTCAATCATTTTGCCATTCGGTGTCAGATATTGCGACACAGTCATTTGTAAAGCCGCACCATTACTCAATGGAAATAGTTTTTGAACCACACCTTTACCATAACTTTTCTCACCCGCTACCCATGCACGTTTATGCTCTTTTAATGCTGCGGTAAAGACCTCTGCGGCAGAAGCAGAACGATTGTTGATTAAAATACCAACTTTCATATTTTGAAATTCAAAACTTGGTAAAGCCTGAAATTGTTGGTCACCCTCAGATCGACTTCGTGTCGACACAATAATGCCCTGATTCAAAAATAAATCGGCAGACTCGACAGCTGCGGACAATAACCCACCGGGGTTATTTCTTAAATCAAACAATACGGCTTTGACACGTGAACCATGGCTTTCAATTAAACGCTTTATTTCATTGGCTGTATCTTGTTGAAAAACTTTAACGTGTAATACTAAAACCTGATTATTTAATAATTTAGATTCTATATCTGTTTCAACTTTAGTGTTTCTGACCAAATTGATCGGTTGACTTGCAGTTATCAGCTGTAGATTCAGCGTCGAGCCTATACTGCCGGTGAGCAGGTGTCGCACTTGATCTTGATTAAGTTTTTTGAGTTCTTGATCATCAATTTTAAACACCGCCGCGCCATTTTTCAGACCTAGCTTTGCTGAGTCGGCATCAGGCTTTAAATTGGTGATGACCCATTGCTGTAGACCTGCATCAAAGCGCAAATTGAAATCGACACTCGCAATATCCCCTTCGGTATATTGCAAAAGCTGCTTATAGTCTTCAGATGAAAGATATCGTGAATAGCGGTCTAAACCACTGACCATGCCTTTGATGGCTTGTTGGAATAATGCATCGTCATTTTTTTCAACGACATAATTTTCTTTGACAATGCCATAGATCTGAACAAATTGTTGGATTGATTCGACAGGTACTTCGGCATAACTTTGTTCATAGCTGCCATCAAATTCATCGAAAGCCGACTTTGCTTTGTCGGCTCCCCATGTCGAATGACTAGAACACAGCAGCAAGGCTGTAAGACTTACAACTGACATCCAGTGTGCTTTAGTCATTCATGCTTCCTTACATTTTAAGCTTCAAGAGTAATCAAGTTACGACCTTGCATTTCTGTTGGTACAGGAATGTGCATAAGAGTTAACAGTGTCGGCGCTACGTCAGCCAAAACACCACCTTCTGCAATTGTTGCATGGGTCGGACCAACATAGATAAACGGCACAAGTTCAGTGGTATGTTGAGTATGCACCTGACCACTTTGGTAATCCTGCATTTGCTCTACGTTACCATGATCGGCGGTCACTAACATGTGACCTTTATTTGCCATCACAGCTTCATATACACGACCTAAGCACGTGTCTACGGCCTCAACTGCTTTGACTGCTGCATCAAACACACCAGTATGACCAACCATATCACCATTGGCATAGTTCACCACGAGTAAGTCGTACTCACCTGAGTTAATTGCGGCAACCAACTCATCAGTGACTTCATAAGCACTCATTTCTGGTTTTAAGTCATAAGTCGCAACGTTTGGTGATGGAATCAAAATACGTTTTTCACCCGGATATTCATCTTCACGACCACCACTGAAGAAGAAGGTCACGTGTGCATATTTTTCAGTTTCAGCAATACGCAGTTGTGTTTTACCCAAATTAGACAGGTATTCACCAATCGAGTTATGCAACGCTTCTGGCATATAAGCCACAGGTGCATCAATTGTTGCTTGGTAACGTGTCAACATGACAAATTTTGATAAAGCAGGAACCACTTTACGTTCAAAACCTGCAAAATCTTTTTCCACAAAAGCTTTGGTAATTTCACGCGCACGGTCAGCACGGAAGTTCATAAAGACAACGCTATCACCATCTTGGATCGGTGCTAAATCACCAATACGGGTCGCTTTCACAAATTCATCTGATTCTTCAGCAGCATAAGCCTGCTCTAGACCTTCAACAGCAGTCGCTGCAGTGCGCACTGCTTCACCTTCAGTTAATAGGCGATAGGCTTGCTCAACACGATCCCAACGGTTGTCACGGTCCATCGCAAAGTAACGACCAATCATGGTAGCAATACGACCTTGACCCGGATACTGAGCAAACAGCGCATCTAATTTTTCAAGCGAAGGTTGTGCGCTTTTTGGTGGCGTATCACGACCATCAAGGAATGCATGAAGATAAACTTTTGCACCGCGTTTTAATGCCAATTCAGCCATCGCCACAATGTGATCTTCATGTGAATGCACACCACCTTCAGACAACAAGCCCATGATATGTACAGCACGGTTTGCAGCTTTGGCTTTTTCAACCGCATCGACTAATACGTCATGTTCAAAGAAGGCACCGGTACGAATATCTTTGGTAATACGAGTAAAGTCTTGATACAGCACACGTCCTGCACCAAGGTTCATGTGACCCACTTCAGAGTTACCCATTTGACCATCAGGTAAACCAACGTCTTCGCCAGAGCCTGAAATCAATCCATGCGGATGCTTTTCCTGCATTGCAGTCAAGTTAGGTCGTTTTGCTGCTAAAAAGGCATTGTCCTCGACCGCTTCGCGATGACCCACACCATCCATAATTACCAATACGTGTGGGATTTTGCCAGCAGTTGCATCCGTCATAATGAACACTCTTTCGTTTATAAATTAATCATACTATCTTACCGAATTTTCGGTGAAGACTCTATGTGACAACCATGGTTTATCTAGGTCATCAACATTGTTTTACTCAATCTTGCATGCACTTAACGTGCGCGGTGCAGCAGATAGCCACCCGCTACAAACATCAAAATAATTGGTATAAAGACGAACCATGCAGGCGATGGAGCGTACACCAAACTTGCATAACCCAAGAAATCTTGTAAGTAGTAAAAGCCCAGTCCAGCAAATAAGGCAATCACCAAGCGGAAACCCATCGACTGTTGACGTAAAGGTCCAAAAATAAATGAACACGCAATCACCACTAAGGCAATTAAAGCAAAGGGCGAACCAAACTTTTGCCAAAACGCCAATTGGTAAGTTTTCGGGACTTGGCTATATTCATGCATATAACTCATAAAGCTCACCAATTGACTGGGTGATAGGTCTTCAGGGTCAATGGTAACCATATGCACATATTTAGGTTGCAAGGCCAATGAAAGCGGCTGTTCAGCATTTTGCTTCGCCACGGCATCACCCGTCGCTAAGAGATCGACTTGGGTTGAATTTTGCAATGTCCAAGAGCCATTTTTGACAAAATTCCCTTGCTCTGCATCCAAAGTGCCTCGCAAACGATATTTTTCATCAAAATCAACAACCTGAACATCTTTAATTTGACCTTGTGAATTGGCATAGTCAATATAAATAAAGCGCTGGCCTTCACGTGACCAATAGCCTTTGACTTCGCCCAGTTCAGCCACAGTGCGGTGACTTTTGACGCTTTTGGCTTGTTCATTGGTATAGGGAATGACCCATTCGCTTAATGCAAAGGATAAAACCACCAAAATGAGTGCCGAACGAATCACCCAGCCCACAATCCGCCAAAGGCTGATGCCGACCGAACGCATCACAATTAATTCACTATTTGAAGCTAGAGTACCTAAACCCAGTACCGCGCCAATCAAGGCTGAAATCGGTAAAATTTCATATAAATAATTCGGTGAACTCCATAACACATACTGCAAAGCATTCCATGCGTTATAACCTTCTTTCAGCGAGCCCAATTCACCTAAATAAGTAAAAAGCACTTGTAAGCCAGCCAATACCGCTGTCGCACCAAGCATGGCTAAAGCAGTAGTTTTGGTCACATGTTTTGCAACTATACGACGTGCCAACATTTTAAGACCTCACTCGCTGAATTTGTTTCTTAATTTTGGGCGCTAATTTTTGTTTACGCGAGAACAATGCCGCTGCAATGCCGTAAATCACTAAGACCAGTGGATAAGTCCAGATGCCCATTTCATCTTTACTGATCCGCGTTTTGATCGCCATTAAAGCCACAATTAAACTGGCAAAAATAAGTAAGGCTGGGAACAATTTCAGGTAACGCCCTTGACGAGGGCTTACCTCAGACAAAGCAGTGGCAAGCAATAACGCCACCAAAATAGCGAACGGCACAAAGATTCGCCAACCGAGTTCGCTGGCAACCACAGGATCATGGCGGTTATCCCATAACTTCGAGGTTGGTAAAGCTTCTACTTCGGTACTTTCAAATTTTGCTTCTTTATCATTTTCTAAACGTAAACGATAACTTTGGAATTCAGCTTGAGAATAACGCGGTTGCCCCGGATAGATTTCGTAACGGCGGCCTTCAACTAAGTCAACCACATTGGCATTATCATCGGGCACTTCGACGCGGGTCGCTTCTTTTGCCAAAATAATGACATCAGGCTTACCCTCCTTTTCTGCACGCTGATAAAAGAAAATATCTTTTAAGTTTTTACGGTCTTCTGACAAGTCCCCTGCATAAATGGTATAGGGCCCAGAGGAAATAAACTCTTTTGGTCGAACCAAGTCAAAGCCTGTTCGTACCGCTTGCGAAGTCGTTAATGCTTCAAACTGACGGATGCCCCAAGGCGACGCCCACAGCATCAAAAATGCTTGAACAGCCATAAATACCACGGTCATCGGCACCAATAAACGTGACAATTGATTACGACTGACACCACTACCATTGAGCACAGCCATTTCATGATCGACATACAGACGACCAAAGACCAACATCAGACCAATAAAGAAACCGAGCGGAAGAATTAAGGTTAAAAATTCAGGCAAACGGTAGCCAATGATGCTAAATAAAATACTTGCATCTAAACGGCCCTGAGCCGCCACACCAAAGTACTTGATCAAACGACCACCCATCATGATCAAGGTCAATAAGGCAATCACAACCAGTGATGTCGACACCACTTGCTTGACCAGATAACGCCGAATAATCAAATTAATTCTTCCAAAAATAGGGCCAATAAAAACTAGCGTTAGTTTACCCGAATGTAGAAAATATAAAACCTATACCCTTGTTGCTCATTGAAACTCTATTCATATAAATGTTTCAATGGTTTAATGGTTTATAAATTTAAAAAGGCATAAATACCGCACATGAAACTTTCTATTAATACGTCATTCCAAGCGAATGCGTCCAGCCAATATTTGTTGATATTAGTAGATTCTGAGTACGTTAAAAATGCAGCTACTTCATATCAAATCAATGATTTAGATAATTTAATTGACGCGACTCAATTTAAAGCAGCACTCAATGAAAGCCTGCCTTTGGTGGCGAACATTGCCGCTTGTCGCAATAGCGCACTTTTAGGCCTCGGCAAAGTTGCTGAATTACAGGTCAATAAATTTGCAAAAATTGCACAAACCATTATTAAAGCATCACAAAAAAAATTCAAACAGATCAGTGTCGATATCTCTGCTCTACCACAAGAACAACATTATTTATTTGCACTTAGCCTGACCCAAGCGGCTTATGCATTTGATGAATACAAGTCTAAAAAAAATGAATTTGTTTTGGAGCAGATCCATTTAATCGCTACTGAAAGCCCATTAACCACTGCACAGCTTGAATTAATTTCTGCAGTGCAATCAGGTCAAAGTTTTACTCGTGACTTAGGTAACCGTCCGGGCAATATCTGTTTTCCTGAATATTTAGCCGAACAAGCTCAAGCACTTGCAGCTGAATTCCCAGATCAACTCAAAGTGACTGTACTCGATGAACAGCAAATGGCTGATCTCGGTATGGGTGCTTTCCTTGCTGTGAGCAAAGGTTCTGACCGTCCAGGCCGTATTATTACCATCGAATACCTTTCAAATCGTGAAGAAGCCCCTGTAGTGCTTGTTGGTAAAGGTGTGACTTTTGATACGGGTGGTATCTCACTTAAACCCGGTGCGGGCATGGACGAAATGAAATTCGACATGTGCGGTTCTGCATCAGTTTTGGGTACCATCCGTGCGCTGTGTGAAGCGAAATTACCAATTCATGTTGTCGGCGCAATTGCTGCTGCAGAAAACATGCCGTCTGGTCATGCCACTCGCCCGGGTGACATCGTAACCACCATGAGCGGTCAAACCGTTGAAATTTTAAATACCGATGCCGAAGGTCGTTTGGTGCTGTGCGATACCTTGACCTATGTAAAACGATTTAACCCTGCACTGGTGATTGATATTGCAACCCTCACTGGTGCATGTGTCGTAGCACTGGGTTCAGTCCTCACCGGTATGTTCACTCCGGATGATGAACTTGCGGCTGAATTGACTGCTGCGGGTCAACACAGCTTTGACCGCGTATGGCGCATGCCAGTAATTGAAGATTATCAAGAACAACTTGATTCTCCATTTGCAGATATTGCCAACATTGGTGGTCCAAAAGCAGGCTCTGTGACCGCTGCATGTTTCCTTCAACGCTTTACGCGTGAATATCGTTGGGCGCATTTAGACATTGCGGGTACTGCATGGAACTCAGGTGCCAATAAAGGCGCAACAGGTCGTCCTGTACCATTATTAATGCAATTCTTGGCAAATCGTGTTCAAGCGAATGGCTAAAGTTAGCTTTTATTTATTTGAAAAAAGTCCTGAACGACAAGTCGAAAGCACTTGTCGTTTATGCCGTAAGATCCTGCGTCAGCCTGTACGTATTTGGCTACATTGTGCTGACCCAGACTTACAGCAACAACTTGATGAACGCCTGTGGAGTTTCGATCACACAGGTTTCATTCCCCATGGTATCGATCAAGCCGAGGCAACGGTCTGTATTTCTGCCCAATTGCCTGAGCAAGCCGACTGGATTGTGTTTAATTTTAACGATCAAGCACTTGAACAGTTCGCAAGTTTTAGTCACATTATCGAAATTATTGAAAATAACGAACCCGCTAAAATTATCGGGCGTGAAAAATATAAACAATATCGACGTTTGGGCGTTCAACCACAGACCCATAAACTTTAACGTGATATTGGTTTTACCCTATTTGCAAGGAGATGCACCATGGCATTGAATGTCGGTCCAGACTTTAAACAGCGCTGGTTAAAAGTACCTGAAGCTATTCGTCAGACCTTTATTGATGACCTTGGTCGCGTTTGCGATGTCCTCAATCCCAGTACAGACATTCAACAATGGCTGGTCAATGACCAACAGCAGCAGCAAGTGTCTTTTGACAAAATTGAGTCTGCCTATGCAGATTTGAAAGCACAGCTGATAGAAGATGCTCGTATTCGCAAACAGTTGGCTTTAGAAAAAGCCTTAGAAGAAAAACGTGAAGCTGAACAGGCCTATGCAGAACAACTGAAACGTGACGAAGAGTTACGCTTTGCTGCACAAACGCAAGCGCTCACCATGATGCAGCATAATCTTGATCGTGAAGTACAACATTATGCTGCTCGCTATCATAAAAACCCTGAAACGGGTTTAGCGGGATTAAGCCAAAGCTTATCGGTGAGCGAAGGACAAATGTTGTCAGAACTTGAAAGTGTACGCGTGCGTTTGGAACTTGAGGCAGAAACGCAAATCGAAATGGCAGTCAGTGATTTTCGTGCAAAATTGAAAGCTGCCGCACAAGAAGAAATTGACTATATCTTAGAAAACTCCAATTTTTCGACAGAATCTACATCTTCCCAAGCATCTTAAGCTGTCGATCGAAATCTGGTCACTGTCATTAAACTGACATGTATTTGCAACATGATGTTCATATGGCTGAAGCATTGTCCCTCAAAACACAATGCTTCAGGCATCCTAAAAATATAATCATGCATCCAGATGGGAATTCAATATGGACATCATTCACCAGATTACCCAGAAAATATCCTCTCTATCTGCTGGAGAACAATGGGACATTCGTGCCAAAGATCTTTGGCTGAGTCATTCAGACTTTCACAGTATTTCGGTTTATCTCAGCCGAGAATCAGAAAAAGGTGGTTTTAGCATTCAGCAACCGCCCCACAGCTCGATTTTTCAAACCCTTGATGTGGTGACAGTTACAAAACACTAAGTTGTCATCGACTCCATAAAAAAAGCCCACAACTGTGGGCTTTTTTTATGTCTAAGTTTAGCTTAGACCAAATCTGCAACTGCAGAAACAGTATGTCCTAGGAAATAACCAATACCAAGTAATAATCCAATCCAGATGAAACCACCCAGCACGTTATAGAACATAAATGTACCGAGGCTCATGCGCGCAGACCCAGCGGCAAAAGGCGCAAAAGAACGTACAAAAGGTACAAAGCGTGCGACTAAAATCGTTTTACCGCCATGCTTCATAAAATATTTATTGGTTTTGACCATATATTCGGGCTTAAAGTAACGTGTGTGCTTATTAAAGTACTTAATGCCTAACACGCTGCCCGTATAGTAATTGACGCAGTAGCCCAAGACCGATGCGACAAATAACATTAGCCCCATGGTGTGTAAATGCACCACTTCCGTCGTTGAGCATAATGCGCCAATGGCAAGCAACAGGCTGTCTCCCGGCAGGAAGAACATAAATACTGAACCCGTTTCTGAAAATATCACCAGAAATAAAATGGCATAAATCCACACACCATAATTTTCCAATAACATGGGTAACCACTGTTCCAGATTCAGTAAGAAATCAATCATTATCACCTGTCTGATTATTCATCATATATGTCATTCCGCGACGCATTATCACCAAAAATAAAAAAACAGTCTAATTTTTCAATCAGACTGTTTGGTTTTCTTCGGTATCAACTTATTTCAAGAAGCCATTTTCAGCGAGAAAATCTAAGCTAATTTTCGATTGCGCTGTGGTCTCAGCGGCTTTATCACCAAGCAATAAACGCTCAATATAACGTGCTAAAACATCCACTTCCAAGTTCACTTTAGCCCCAGCCTTCCACGTACCGATATTGGTTCGTTCAGCCGTGTGCGGAATTAAATTTAAGCTCAGCACATTACCTCGTAAATGGTTAATCGTCAGGCTAATACCATCCACGGTCACAGAGCCTTTTTCCGCTAAATAGCGTGCAATTTCTTTCGGTGCGGTCACTTCAAAATAAATAGAACGCGCATCTGAACGAACTTGAGTGATTTCACCCACTGCATCGACATGACCACTGACAATATGTCCACCAAAACGCGTAGTCGGCAACATGGCTTTTTCCACATTCACCGCCTGCCCTGCTTTCCAGTGTTCCAAGGTGGTACGATTTAAACTTTCACGTGATACATCGGCTGCATACCAATTACTGCCAAAGTCGATCACGGTTAAGCAAATGCCATTGGTGGCAATAGAATCCCCCAAATGCACATCCGACATGTCTAAATCTGTCTGGATACGCAAGCGGACATCGCCACCCACGTTTTGAATGCTTTCAACTTTACCTAGACTTTCAATAATGCCTGTAAACATGTTCAATCCCTGAAAAATATGGGGCGATGATTTTTACCACAAATCAAGTTGCGTACTCACACCAGAGGTATCGACACCACCCAATTCTGCAAAATGGTGCAATTGACTCAACAACTGACGGATCGGTGGACCTGATTTGGCATGCGTATCCGTGATGACAATAAACTCTAGTACGCGCGCACGTTCAGACTGACGCTGCTTGCTCACACGGTAACGTGGCACATCTTGCGTCAATAAGCTTACTCGACCACGTTTTAAATTGGCTTGTAACAAATCTGTGGCGCTGATATTACCATCGGTTGAATAGCTCGTCAGGATGTAACGTGCATTGATGGTTTCTAATAATTTTTCATAAGCTTCTTTCGCATGCTTCGAAGAATTATATGGACTTGGACGTTCTTTACGCCATGCACGATCGATTCCGCTCTTAAAGCCTTTGGTGTCTGGTGTTGGTAAATCCACCTGATCCCATAACGTTAAGGCATTCAACACATGGTAGTTACTGCTGTAAGCGTGCTGGTTATATGGTGGATCGAGATAAGCCACATCTACTTCAAAGCCACTCATTTGATTAGCCAAATGCTGTGCGTCGACACACCACATTTCCGCGGCGGGTTTTTTCGGATCACCAATTTCACAAAAACGACTTGGGGTCAGCCATAACAATGAACCGATACGATCTAAGGCTGCTTGGGTTTTACCACCCCAACCATGATGAAAGCTTTTAAATACACCGCTGGTATTGCTGACAAAACTTGCTGAATACAATAACGGTGCCAACAAAGCACTCATTTCCACATCATCAATCGCGCCTTGAGCCTGCCAAGTTGCAATTTGCTGACGAATCGCATCGATACGCATACCATTACGACGTTTAAAGAATAAACGGTCACGTGCCGGATCGTAGATTTCATCATTACGTGGACACAAGTTATGGGTCACCCAACCTTTAACTTCTGGCAAACGGTTCAGATAATCAATCGCTTTCTGATAGCCACCCAACTCTTTAAAAGCAGGTGCTTCAACGCAAGAGAGAATCGCGCTGTTCAAGGCATGACTGTAAGGTTCCCAGTCATTGGCAATAACACGATAGCCGTTTTGACGTGCCAACCGTGACACCACACCCGAACCTGCAAAAAAGTCAGCAAATATCGGCGCACGACCATCTTCGCGTTTTAAGGTTCCCGTTTGCTCAAGTGCTTCTAAAATCAGATGTAATAGACGGCGTTTGTTTCCCAAATAAGGAACCAACTGATGGAAAAGATATTCGTCTGTGGTACGAGCCGCATGACGACGTTTGTGATAAACCGTAGACTCTGAATTCATAGCGTCTCTTGAGAAGGGATTAACCTTAAGCAAATGTCATCACCCAATTGAGTGACATCTTTCAGCTTAAATCGAAGCTGCTCTGCCATGCGGTCAAATTCCGCATTAAACATCGCACGTGCTGACTGACCCAACAAGGTCGGTGCAACATAACTGATCATTTCATCGATCAAATGTTCTTGTAAGAAAGCGGTCGAAAGTGTCGCACCAGCTTCCACAAGGACATCATAAATTTGGAACTGTTGAACACAAACTGCTAACAGATCGGCCAAGGGCTGAATTTCAAATTGTACCACGCCCAAGTCAGCAAGTTCCTGACGATATGGCCCCATGACCATCACGGTTTCAGGTTGCTGCAATATTTTTGCGGTTAATGGCAAGCGGCCTTGACGATCTAGCACGATACGTTTCGGCTGAACCACGTTACGCATGTCAACATCGTCATCGAGCTGACGTACGTTGAGTAAGCAATCATCAGCTAATACAGTTTCAATCCCAGTAATCACAGCACCTGATATCGCACGCCAATGCTGTACATCTTGTCGCGCCATTGCACCGGTAATCCATTTAGACTCACCCGAGGCCATGGCAGTACGCCCATCTAGGCTCGATGCAACTTTGAGGCGGACATAAGGCATGCCTGTCGCCATGGCTTTTAAAAAGCCCGAGTTCAATTGATGCGCTTCTGCTTCACAAATACCCGTAATGACTTCAATGCCAGCATCACGTAGGATTTGTACACCTTTACCCGCAACCAATGGATTCGGATCGGGACATGCCACAACGACTTGAGCAACGCCTGCTTCTACCAAGCCTTTGGCACAAGGTGGCGTACGTCCATAGTGTGCGCAAGGCTCCAAAGTCACATAAGCAGTTGCGCCACGAGCGGCCTCACCTGCATCACGCATTGCAAAGACTTCTGCATGCGGCTGACCCGCTTTGGGATGAAAGCCTTCACCAACCAATTGACCATCTTTGACAATCACACAGCCCACATTGGGATTGGGACGAGTGCTGTATTGCCCCTGCTGTGCCAATGCAATTGCACGCCGCATCCACTGTTGATGCTGCTGCAAAGTCACTTGATCTAACTCAGACATGTAATCACTCATGATAAAAATGGAAGCAGATGTGCATTAGTGCTCACGCTGCTGCATTTGTTCAATTTGACGACGAAAAGCTTCTACATCTTGGAAGTCTTGATACACAGAAGCAAAACGTACATAAGCCACATGATCTAAAGCGAACAATGACTGCATGACAATTTCACCAATGGTGCGTGATTTCACGTCACGTTCACCCAAACGGCGAATTTGCAATTGAATATCACTGAGTACCGTTTCAATTTGCTCTTGCGTTACTGGACGCTTTTGCAAGGCATGCATGAGCGAGCGGCGGAGCTTGGCTTCATCAAAAGGTTCACTCTTTGAATCAGACTTGATGACACGCGGCATCACCACTTCATAGCTTTCAAAAGTTGTAAAACGTTCACCGCAACTAATACATTCACGGCGGCGGCGTATCTGACAGCCTTCAGCAGCAAGACGTGAGTCAATCACTTTACTGTCTTCAGCGTTGCAAAATGGACAATGCATAGCGGTTAAATTGAACAAATCCGAATGGATTTAGAGTGTAGCAAAAATTTTGAAATTTGTAGAGCTTTACGCTAGATATGGAAAAAAAACAGCCCTTTCGGGCTGTTTTACACAATATATTGATTTACTGTGATCTTATTATTCTACACGTTCACCATGTTGACTTAAGTCTAGACCCATACGTTCGTCATCAGCTTCAACACGGATGCCAATCACTAGATCAATCACTTTCAAGATAATGAATGTCATCACTGCTGAGTAAGCAATAGTCGCTAGTACGCCTTCGACTTGAACCCATAATTGATGCATTAAGTCGCTCGGTGCTTTATCACCCATGATGAATTCGCTGGCAAAGAATGCTGTAAGGATCGCACCCACGATACCACCGACACCATGTAGACCAAACGCATCCAAAGAGTCATCCGCTTTCAACGCACGTTTCAGCGCAGTAATCCCCCAGAAGCAAACCACACCACCGATCAGACCCATCGCTAAAGCACCACCAACTGTTACGAAACCTGCCGCAGGTGTAATCACCACAAGACCTGCTACTGCACCAGAAGCACCGCCCAAGACAGACGCTTTACCACGAACCACTTTTTCAGTAATTAACCATGCCACTGCTGCTGCTGCTGCTGCAACTTGTGTTACCACCAATGCATAACCAGCGGAACCATTTGCACCTAGTGCAGAACCACCGTTGAAACCGAACCAACCTACCCATACAAGGCTTGCACCGATGACAGTTAGCGTTAGATTATGTGGTGCCATAGATTCACGGCCAAGCCCCATACGTTTACCAAGCATGTACGCTGCAACGAGACCCGCAACACCTGAGTTGATGTGAACAACCGTACCACCCGCAAAATCAAGCGCACCGTCGTTACCTAACCAACCACCGCCCCATACCCAGTGGGTAATTGGTGCATAAACCACGATACTCCAAATTGCGATGAACGCAACGAAAGCACCGAATTTCATACGTTCTGCAATCGAACCGCTAATAATGGCAACGGTAATGATGGCAAATGTCATTTGGAAAATAACAAAAAGAATCTCTGGAATCGTACCGGACAAGGCTTCTGTGGTGATACCCGACAACATAAATTTGTCTAAGCTACCAATAAAGGCATTACCTTCACCAAATGCTAAGGTATAACCCACAATCACCCACGTTAAGCTCACGACACCTGCCGCAACGAAACTGTGTGCCATGGTGCTGAGTACATTTTTCTTACGGACCATACCGCCGTAAAACAATGCTAAACCGGGAATTGTCATAAGTAGAACAAGTGCAGTGGATACTAAAATCCATGCTGTATCACCTGTATCGAGCTTAGGTTCTTCTTCTGTAGGTGCTGGTTCTGCAGGTGCTGGCGCTGCTTCAACTGGAACTGCAGCTTCTGTTGTATTTAGCGTTGTTGTATTTGCAGTATCAACTACTGTGACTTCTTCTGTAGGTGCTGTTGCGCTTTCTTCAGCCCACGCAACAGAACCACCTAAAAGTGCACTGGACAAGCCGAGTGCAATTAGCATTTTTTTCATTCGTATCCCCCGACCTGATTTTCTGAGTTATTAGCTACTCAGCAAACTTCATGCCAATTTTTTAAACGGCATCTGCACCTGTTTCACCAGTACGGATACGGATGACTTGTTCCAGATTGCTTACAAAAATTTTACCGTCGCCAATTTTTCCTGTGCTTGCAACACGAGTAATTGATTCAATTACGGTATCGACCATTTCATCACTGATTGCGATTTCGATTTTTACTTTTGGTAAGAAATCAACCACATATTCAGCACCACGATAAAGTTCAGTGTGACCTTTCTGGCGACCGAAGCCTTTAACTTCAGTGACAGTGATCCCTTGAACACCATTTTCAGAGAGTGCTTCACGCACGTCATCTAATTTAAAAGGTTTTACAATTGCAGTTACGAGCTTCATGTTTTGTTTTCCTTCGGCTTATTTCACCTGTAAGGTTTTATGTTCAATTTTCATGCCAATATGACTACAGTCGGGGGAAAATAGTCAGCCCAGCATGAGATTTCTTTATAACCTATTTTATACGGATAATCTTGCGTATGCTTATAAAAATAGACGTTTTTACTAGAAGAATTACGATTTTACTGATCGATTAAACGCATATTTAAATAAAAGCACTATGGTCATGAATGTGGCGATGTTAAACTGCTGCCACCAATTCACTGAGGATGGTCAAAACAATGATTGAAACCTTATTACAAGCGATATTAGAACAAATCGATCAGCCGAAAAAAGACGTCGAACATAATCTTCGCAGCTTACTCAATGAAGCTGTGAGCAAAATGGATCTCGTGTCGAAAGAAGAAATCGAACGCCAACGTACTGCACTGAATAATGCCAATTTACGTTTAAATGAATTGTTGAAACACGTCGAAGAACTCGAACAAAAAATTCAGAACAAAAAATAAGCACCTTTTTAGTGCAACAAAAGACGCATAACGATTAAAAATAATGCACCATAACGGAACAATAATATGTCTTTTGCCAAAATCTATACTCGGGGTTTGCTCGGCTTAAATGCACCCCAAATTGAAGTTGAAGTCCATGTCAGCCAAGGTCTGCCTTCATTGACCATTGTTGGCCTACCTGAGGCCGCCGTCCGTGAAAGTAAAGACCGTGTCCGCTCTGCGATTATTAATAGCGGCTTTCAGTTTCCGACCAAACGTCTGACCATTAATCTAGCACCCGCAGATTTACCCAAAGATGGTTCACGTTTAGATCTCGCCATTGCTTTAGGGATTCTGATCGCGTCGGGACAACTTCCTGAAAATGCAGCAGATGGTTTTGAATTTATTGGAGAATTGGCACTTGATGGTTATTTACGACCTGTCAGTGGCATCTTAAGTATAGCCATTGCCTGTCAGCATATCGGGCATCATCTGATTCTACCGGCACTCAATGCCGATGAAGCGGCGCAACTGCCGGAGTTCCAAGTCTTTCCTGCTCAGCATCTTAAGGATGTATGTGAACATTTGAGTCGTTCAGCCTTAATCAGCAGCCACCCCTCGACATCGTCAGCCAATCAACACAGTTACCCTTTTGATTTATCTGATGTGAAAGGTCAACTGAGACCACGTCGTGCTTTAGAAATTGCGGCGGCTGGCGGTCATTCCCTGCTATTTCGTGGCCCTCCAGGCACAGGTAAAACTCTACTCGCCTCGCGTTTAGCCAGCATTCTTCCGCCCTTAGATATGCAAGAAAATTTGCAAGTCGCCAGTATTTATTCCATTGTAGGTGCAAATCATCATTTTGGGCAGCGTCCATTTCGTGCGCCGCACCATACTGCGTCTGCAATCGCCCTCGTCGGTGGAGGATCAAATCCTAAACCGGGTGAAATCACCTTGGCACATTTAGGGGTTTTATTTTTAGATGAGCTGCCTGAATTTGATCGAAAGGTGTTGGAGGTATTACGGCAACCACTCGAATCCAAAGAAATTGTGATTTCACGGGCTTCTCGTCAAATCACTTTCCCTGCAAATTTTCAATTGATCGCAGCAATGAATCCTTGCCCTTGTGGCTATGCCTTTAACCAAGACAGCCGCTGTCAATGTAGTGCTGAAAGTATTAAACGCTATCAAAACCGTATTTCAGGTCCATTATTAGATCGTATTGATTTACATATAGATGTCCCGCCACTGGCAGCGCATGAATTACAAAGTTCGCAAGAGGTTGAAAGCTCAAGTACGGTTAGGCATCGTGTCATTCGTGCCTATGAGTTACAAATAGATCGCCAGCAAAAATCCAATATGGCACTGACGCCGACGCAATTGGAGCAACAAGCAGTTTTGGATGCTACTGCACAGAATATTTTACAGTTAGCCCAGCAGAGAATGAATTTATCTGCGCGTGCCTATCATCGGGTGTTACGTGTTGCCAGAACCATTGCCGACTTGGCTCAAAGTGAACACATTCAAGCTCAGCACGTTTCTGAAGCACTGTCCTATCGAAGCCAGCTCAATACTTAAAAAAATGGCGACCTTAGGTCGCCATTTTTAATGCTTTTTAACATTAGAATTCGTATTTCAAACCAAATACGACTTTATTCTTTTGTTTTTCATCCGCACGGTCATAACCACCAACTGTGTAATTCATGCTTGCGGTAACACCTGTATCTGCTAAAGGCTTGCTTAGACCAATATCAAAGTGACGGAAACCAAAGCTTTCTGTTGTTCCTAAATTATCTTCAAAATCACCTGAATCTTGATATGCATATAAACCAAGCGCGGTATCTAGACTGAAGTCTTTAGGAAGTGCATAGCTATATGATGCTTTGATATAAGTATCACCTGCATTACCCCATGAAACATCTTCAAGCAAAGTTTGCGCTGTTAAGCCAAAATCTTTATAGCTTAGCCCAAGCATTGTTTCTAAACCGTTTGCATCACTTGTATCAATATCATAGTAATAGTAGTAAGTTAGGCCTGCTGTGTAACCAAGATCATCATTAATTGAACCGTTATAGCCCGCATAAAAATCATTTTCAAAACCATTCGGTAGGTCATCACCATAGTTTAATGTTGAACCCCACCAACCTGCATAGAAGCCTGATGCATGGCTATAATCCAAACCACCTTGGATTGTCGCATCTTTATTTTCAGGCACATTGGTAATACCACGTAAATTATAGCTAGACAGTACGCCGATATTTCCAGATACAGAATGCTCTGAAGCAGGTGCTTCAGCAAATGTAAACGTCGATGCTGCTCCAAGTACAGCGATTGATAAAGCTTTAAGTGCAAATTTCATGGTTTGTTCCCCCACATCGTGCGACGACGTATTTTTTGGTTATTTCGTTGAACTCAATGAGGTATTAGCAAGCGCTGTGCCATGTTTAAAAATATACACATATTTTTTTTATAAAGGTCACGATTTTGGCTTTCATAAAACATATAAGATACTGTTTTTATTTGTTATTTTTTAATTACTCTATTTAACTATTTTTCTCTAAATTTTTTTTTAGAATGCAGATTGTCAACTATTCAGATTATTTAAATCCTTAGGTTGATAGTTGTAACAGGATTTTAAAAATGCGCTTTTTTGAGTATATTTTTTTAACACCGATCTCAAAAATGCATAAAAAAAGTGCACAATCACCATTGTGCACTTTCAAAAATATGACCGAATACGATCAACTCGTTAATGTTAGAAAGAATAGGTCAATCCAACCACAACGTTATCGTCTAATTCCTCGCCTTCACGATCTTTACCGCCCCATACATAATCAGCAGCAATTTCAAACCCAGTATCTACAATCGGTTTACTCAAGCCTAAACGTGCTTCAGTGAACACCACATCTTCTGTAGTTGTTAATAGGCTGTCATCACGACTGTCATTAAAAACAGAAACACCAAGCGATGAATTTAATGAAACATCATAAGGTAATGCATAGCTATAAGTAGCATTCAGATATACATCACCTGCGTTGCCATAATTAACATCAGACAACAATACAGCCATGCTTGCAGTTAAATCTTTATAACTAATGTCCTGAATAAATTCGACGCCTGTCGTGCGACGCTTTTCAGATCGGTCATCGTTATAAACTGAACCGCCACCTTGATAGGCATAGGCCATCACTTGTGACTTATAGCTCCAATCTTCATTCACTTCACGTCCATATCCGACATAGAAATCATGTTCAAAACCATGTGACTGACTATCGTCCGTAGGGTCATAGTTGAGTGTAGAACCCCAATAACCCGCGAACAGCCCACTGTTGTGTGCATATTCAAGTCCGGCTTGTAATGCCGCTTGATCATTTTCTTCACTCGCACGGTACACATATTTGTTTACCACGCCCAAACTTCCAGACCAATTCCCTTGTGCAGTTGTGGCTTGTTCAGTTTGTTCTGCAAATGCAGGGACTGTACCTAGGGTCACTAAAATACTTAAAATTGCTTTTTTATAAAATTGAATCATGTTTAGTCCCCACATCGGATCGATCGTGGATTGGGTTGAGTAAAATTTAGCGCCGATTTTAATCGATTTTACCGCACTGTATAGCCCCTTTTTTCTTATTTTGATAAATTAAATCATTTAAAAACAAAGGTAAGATTATATAAAACAGTAAAAACTAAGCTTTTGATTCATAAAATGTCTTTTATCGTGTTCCAGTCTTTAACAATGATTTAATGTTTTCATTTATATGTATTTATCACGATTATTATCATCTTTTATTGAGCTAGATTTTAAGGAAAACATTTCTGACGACTTCGCTAAAAGTCATTCTCTATTTACAAAAAACACGCCAACGGTGCTTACTGTGCCTGAACAGTGATGCCATGCACCTCAACCATTGATATACTTTTTGATCAAAATACGAATTTAGATTCGGCACAATTTGTCGCAAAGAGTAATGATAAATCAGCAAGTTAAATGAAAGTTTTTACCATTTTTTATATTTTTTTATGATAAGTAATGAATAAACTTCTCTTTAGATTGATATATATTCAATTTAAATAAACTATTTGTTAAACAACAATAACATACGAAATATTTGCTTATTACAGATTGACCAATGATCTGAATGTTTTCTAACTTTAGTGTAATAAGCGCATTAAAAATAGTGATTTTTTTAAGAAAAAATATACAATCGCACTACATATTAACCAAATTTGCATGAGGCTCTCTCCCAATGCTTAAAGCTCAACAACTAACACTTGCAGTATTAGTAAACGCTGCTCTTATTTCTACTGCTTTTGCTAGCGAACAAAGCGAATCTAAAGGCTTTGTGGAAGATGCCGAAGGCTCTGTATTGTTCCGTACAGGTTATTTACATCGTGATAAAAAAAATGGCGTAGATGATACTAGCTCTTTTGCGCAAACTGCTATCGTAAATCTTGATTCAGGTTTTACCAAAGGCACTGTTGGTTTTGCAGCGGGTATCATAGGCGATGCATCAATCAAACTTGGTGAAAATGCTCATACCGGTAACGATATGATTCCAACGCATGGTAGCAAAGATGCGAATGGTAAAGTTGATGCTTATGATCACTGGGCGCGTGGCGGTGCATATGTAAAAGCACGTATTTCAAATACGACTGCAACTTACGGTACACAACTTCTCGACATCCCTGTTTTAGCAAGTAATACTGCACGACTAGTACCTGAATACTACACAGGTGTTTTGGTTGAAAGTAATGAGATTAATAATCTTAACCTGATCGCTGGTAAATTCACTGAAAATCAATTATCAAATCAAATTAATTCTGATGGTGCTAAGTTAGACCGCGCAATTGTTTGGGGTGCAAAATATAAAGCAAATGATCAATTAAATCTTGCTTACTATGGTACAGATATTAAAGATCGTTTAGATCGTCATTATATCAATGCCAATTTTACTCAAGGTTTAGCTGATAAAAGCTCATTGACTTATGATTTAAGCGCTTATCACACAAAATGGGATAAAGATGCTAATCAATACTTATATTCTCAAATTGGTGAAAGCAACGACTCATTCGATAACTCAATCGCTGCCCTTTCTACAACATATAATCGTGGTCCACACAATGTCATGGTTGCTTACCAACAAAACTTTGGTAATACCGGTTACGACTATGGCTTAGGTACAAACGTTGGTGATGGTAAACAATCTATTTACATGCCAAACTCGTATCTATCTGACTTTATTGGTAATGATGAAAAGTCTGTACAACTTCAATATACCTATGACTTTGGCGCATTAAATGTTCCAGGCCTATCTTGGACTTCAGCATTTGTTTACGGTTGGGATATTAAAGCCACTAATAATGCTGGCACAATGATTAGCGACAATGAAGAAGAACGCGAATTCTTTAACCAAGTGAAATATACCGTTCAATCTGGTTTTGCCAAAGATGCAAGCTTACGCCTTCGTCATTCTTACTACCGCGCTAGTAATAACTACCAAAACAACTATATTGGTGATACCAATGAATGGCGTATTTGGTTAGACATCCCTGTGAAATTATTTTAATTTCGCAGCTAGTCTAAGATAGCGAAAAAAAACCTGCACACTGTGCAGGTTTTTTTTATGAGCATCGTTTTCATATAAAAACGATGCTCAACTTAAAACAATATTATTTGTTCGCAGCTTGGTAAGCTTCAATTGAGCTCAGTACTTCTTGTTTCGCAACATCAGCACCTTCCCAACCACTTAACTTAACCCATTTACCAGGCTCTAAGTCTTTGTAGTGTTGGAAGAAATGCTCAATTTGATTGATCAACAATGCAGGAAGATCGGTATATTCTTGAACATCTTTATAAAGCGGAGTCAATTTGTCGTGTGGAACAGCAACAAGTTTTGCGTCAACACCACCGTCATCTTCCATGTTCAATTTACCAACAGGACGGCAACGAATTACAGAACCTGGCTCTACTGGATGTGGAGTTACCACAAGTACGTCTAATGGGTCACCATCCAAAGATAATGTATTTGGAACATAACCATAGTTCGCTGGGTAGAACATTGCAGTACCCATGAAACGGTCTACAAATAACGCATCAGAATCTTTATCGATTTCGTATTTGATTGGTGCTGCATTTGCAGGAATTTCAATAATGACATAGATGTCGTTTGGTGCATCTTTACCCGCTGGGATATTGCTGTAGCTCATAGCATCACTCTTTAAACAAAGTTAAATCTTTTAATCCGGCACAATTATAACGGTTTTATCGCTTTTTTTGTGATTTTAGCGATCATGCTGATAATTTAATCATCAAGCAGAACATTTAGCTTAATTTAATGACCAATAACATCAGGCAAATCGGGCATAACATCGACAAGGTCCAAATGATCGAACGTAAAGTTGCCCAATTGGCTAAATAACATAGCCCATAAATAACGCGTAAAACGAGATAGGCTATCCCAAAGGTCATGATGTATTGTTGATGAATCACCATGTATTCGGCCATTAGAATAGCCGCAATAAATAAAGGTAAACTTTCAAAACTATTTTGCTGCACTGCATGTGCGCGGCTCGCCAACCCTGTAGAGCGCGCTAAAACTTCACGTGGATTTTGATTATCACTCGACTTAAAACCTGCAGCTCGCTTCGCAATAAATGTAAATACATATGGCAGTAAACAAGCGGCCAAAATGAGATAGATGATCCCACTGATGCTGTGCATGTGTTTTTTCTCAGGAAGATTTTATGGCTGCTATAATACCATGGCATTTCGTGAATAATTTTTGTTAAATATAGTGTTTTTATAATCGGCAGATGAAAGGATCCTCTATGAGCACTTCTGATCAAGATCAATTATTTGAAGTTCTTGAAGAGCAAAAACGCCATCAGCTTCGCGTCGATCGTGTCTTAAAAATCGTCATTCCTGTGACTGCATTTTTACTTGCTGTGATCTGTGCCAACTTAAATGTATGGTCGACTGTTTTCAGCTTTGTCATCATGTGGATTGCATTCTATGCAGTTTCCATCAAGCAACTTCCCCTTTGGCATTGGGTCATTGTCATTGCACTGTATTGTTTAGTCGACAATATTTTAACTTATGGCAGCTATAACCAATCTGGCTTTAGTCGTCAGTTCGGCGCGATGTTTATCTTCTTAGGTGTTTTTGGTGTAGGACGTCGCTACTTTGATCGCTGGTCGATGAATAAAGGCAAGCTTTAATGATCTAAATTAAAAGCGATAAAAAAAGCGCCTGAAGGCGCTTTTTTTATGCATTATATTATGCTGTTTTACGCAAATCTTTACGTAGAATCTTACCAACATTCGATTTTGGTAATTCATCCATAAATTCAACATAACGTGGGCGTTTATAGCCAGTTAAGTTTTCTTTTGCGAATGCCAAAACTTCTTCAGTCGTTAAAGATGGATCTTTTTTCACAACGAATAATTTAGGTACTTCACCTGATTTTTCATCAGGAACACCAATCGCAGCAACTTCTAGTACTTTTGGATGTTTTGCAACAACTTCTTCAATTTCAGAAGGATAAACATTGAAGCCAGACACCAAAATCATGTCTTTTTTACGGTCTACAATCTTCACATAACCGCGTGGATCCATGACACCAATGTCACCAGTACGGAAGAAACCGTCCGCCGTCATTACTTTGGCAGTTTCATCTGGACGGTTCCAATAGCCTTTCATGACTTGAGGACCACGAATCGAAATTTCACCTTGCTCACCTTGAGCAACTTCATTGCCATCATCATCTAAAATAGCAACTTCAGTCAGTGGCAATGGAATACCAATCGTACCGCTGAATTCCATTGATGCTGGAGGGTTTGCAGTTGCAACAGGTGAAGTTTCTGATAAACCATAACCTTCGATGATATTGGTACCGGTAACTTTCTTCCACGCTTCTGCAGTCGAAGGAAGTACTGCCATACCACCACCCATCGCCATTTTTAGCTTACTGTGGTCAAGTTGCTTGAACTCTTCATTGTTCACCAAAGCATTAAACAAAGTGTTCACTGCTGGAAAGAATGAAGGTTGGTATTTACGTAATTCTTTCATTACCGCAGGTAGGTCACGCGGGTTAGGAATCAATACGTTTGCCTGACCTTTGTACATACCGTAAAGTGCACACACCATAAATGCAAAGATGTGATACAGCGGTAATGCACAGAAGATACGATCATCTGGCTGACCATCTTGCTGACCAAATTTACTTTGGAAAATACCATCACACTGCAACATGTTTGACACAAGGTTACGATGTGTCAATTCTGCGCCTTTAGATACGCCAGTTGTACCACCAGTATATTGAAGTACTGCAGTATCACTTAGAGTTAAGTTTGGACGTTTGTAATTGTTTGCACTCACTTTAGACATTGCTGCATTAAAGCGAATATGACCTGGAATGTTCCAAGCTGGAATTTGTTTACGTACTGAACGTAATACAAAGTTAACCAATGTACCTTTCAGTGTACCGAGCATGTCGCCCACAGATGCCACGATCACGTGTTTTACTGGGGTTTTACCAATAATCGCTTGGTAAACAGATGCAAAGTTTTCAATAATAACAAGAGCTTCTGTTCCAGAGTCATTCAATTGATGCTCAAGTTCACGAGAGGTATACAGTGGATTCACATTGACCAATACCAGGCCAGCGCGGAATACACCCAATGCGACAACAGGATATTGAAGAACGTTCGGCATCATGACTGCAACGCGTGAACCTTTAGCCAAACCTAAGCTTTGCAAATAAGTTGCAAATTTACGGCTAGCTTCATCAAGTTCTTTAAAAGTTAAGACTTTATCCATGAAGATAAAGGCATCTCTTGAACCAAACTTCTGAAAATTACGCTCAAAAATATCGACCAATGAGGTATTTTCTGCGGGTAATTCTACAGTTTCTGGAATCCCTGTCTTTTGGTATTCAGCGAACCAAATCTTTTCCATAACGCCCAATTCTCCTGTCGTAATCCTTAATAATCCAACTGTTTTTTTTCAATATTAAGCGGTCATTATTTAACTTGTTTGTGCTTAATATTGCATCCATTTCACGAATAACAGCATATATAACGTATTTCGTTCCATGGATGCTAGTATTATCTTTGAATGAACAGTTTATTTGCTTTTTGATATCCACGTGGTAACAACACACCTTTCGATGCACGTTTGCCCACATATTTTTGCAGATCGTCGCCTTTAAGCTTTAATTGTTGATTTCCTGCAAGCACTTGAATTATTTCATCTAAATTCAAAGTTGTCATGGATACAATTTGATCTTTTGCCTCAAGTTGTATCAATTTATTACCTTTACCCTTATTCAATACTGGTAATTCATCAAGTTCAACCAACAGCAAACGACCCGCAGAACTGAGGAGTGCAAGATGTGTTGCATTCTCAATCGCCGTTAAATTCATGACCGCCGCGCCTTCAGATAAACTAAGGAAAGCTTTACCCGCTTTTGCATTGGTATCGAGGTTTTTGGCTTGGGTTTTAAAGCCATAGCCTTTACTACTCATCGCCAAGACTTCTGTTTCATCTTCGGCAATAAACACTTGTTTAAAGCCGACACCACTTGCAGGTGCAAGTTTAGAACTCAGAGGCTCACCTAAACCACGCGCGGATGGCAAGGTATTGATGCCCAAAGCATAGCTTCGTCCGGCATCATCTAATACATACACACGTTGATTCGATTTACCTTGCGCATGGCTGAGATATTGGTCACCTGCACGGAAATTTAAGTTCTCAGCATCGACTTCATGCCCTTTCGCCGAGCGAATCCAACCCGCTTCAGACAACACCACAGTCACAGGATCTGCAGGAAGCATATCTTGTTCATTAATCGCATGGGCTTCTGCACGTTTCACAATTGGAGAACGGCGGTCATCACCAAATTTCTTCGCATCTTCTTTCAGTTCATTAATGATCAAGGCTTTTAATGATTCAGGATTCGCCAATTGTTCACGAATTATGGCAGCTTTGGCTTCCAGTTCTTCTTGTTCACGGCGCATTTCCATTTCTTCAAGTTTTGCCAAATGACGTAACTTGAGTTCTAAAATGGCTTCGGCTTGAATTTCATCGATATTAAAATGCGTCATTAACACCGGTTTAGGCTGATCTTCTTCTCGAATAATACGAATCACTTCATCAATATTCAGATAAGCAATGATCAAGCCTGCAAGTATATGTAATCGTTTTTCAATTTTATTCAGATGATAAGTCAAACGACGTGTTACGGTATTTTTACGGATTTCAATCCATTCCAACAAAATACGGCGGATCGATTTCACTTGCGGACGACCGTCTGCGCCAATCATGTTCATATTGACACGATAGCTCGACTCTAAGTCGGTGGTTGCAAATAGATGGCTCATCACCGATTCAGCATCAATACGGTTTGAGCGCAGGACAATCACTAAACGTGTTGGGTTTTTATGATCTGACTCATCACGTAAGTCCGTGACCAATGGCAACTTCTTCGCCTGCATTTGATCTGCAATCTGCGTGATCACTTTTGAGCCTGAAACCTGATACGGCAGCTCCGTAATCACGATTTCATTTTTCTCAATGCTGTACACTGCACGAGTTCGATAACTACCGCGACCCGTGGTTTGAATTTTAAGTAATTCTTCTGGAGAGGTAATAATTTCAGCACGTGTCGGCAAATCAGGTGCAGGAATATATTCTGCGACTTTTTCATCGGTTAAATTAGGATTGCGAATTAAGGCGATGGTACCCTTCACCACTTCACGTAAGTTATGCGGTGGAATATCGGTTGCCATACCCACTGCAATACCCGTTGTGCCGTTGAGTAAAATATTCGGTACACGTGCGGGTAAATTCACCGGCTCTTTCATCGAGCCATCAAAGTTATCCTGCCAATCACAAGTCCCTTGTCCTAACTCAGACAATAATAAATCACTATAAGCAGACAGTTTTGCTTCGGTATATCGCATTGCTGCGAAGGATTTCGGATCATCTGGTGAGCCCCAGTTTCCCTGACCTTCAATAAATGGATAGCGATAACTAAACGGCTGCGCCATGAGGACCATGGCTTCATAACAAGCTAAGTCACCGTGAGGATGGTATTTACCCAGTACATCACCAACCGTACGTGCAGATTTTTTTGGCTTACCCGTTGGCTTTAGCCCGAGTTCGCTCATCGCATAGACGATACGACGCTGAACGGGTTTTAAACCATCACTGATATGTGGCAATGCACGATCCATAATCACGTACATGGCGTAGTTGAGATATGCTTGTTCGGTAAATTCTGCTACGGAACGGTTTTCTGTCGCATGATGCGCAAGGCTTGTCATAACAACCTGTAATCCTAAATTGTTCGTTCTTTATTGGGTTCTTATGCTATGTCGCAGGTGTCCCCTATACAAGGGGATGATCTAACACTCTGCGACAAATTGTGTCTTATGGCGTAAAAATATCCATTTTATTCACCATGATCAACTAAAAATTCAACAGTCTTTATAGACCGATGGATTCTAAAGTTTTGCCCTTAGTTTCTTCACCTAAAACCAAAATCACCACGGCAACTGCAATTAAGACTGCTGTAAACATCATAAAGACATAGCTAAAACCATGATCCATATCCATCATATGTGTCACGGCAAAAGGTGCTGCAATGCCCCCAATCCGACCAATGGCACCCGCCCAGCCCGAACCAAAGGCACGAATATTGGCCGGATATTGTTCTGGTGTATAGGTATAAAGTACGCCCCAAGCACCGAGATTAAAGAAAGACATTAAACAGCCCCAAATCACAATCTCTGTCACACTGCCAGACTGACCGAAGAAATATGCCGAAATGGCACACATCCCAATGAAGCCCGCCAAAGTAGCTTTACGACCCAATTTTTCGACCAACCATGCCGCTGCAATATAACCCGGCAATTGTGCCAAAATCATGACCAAGACATATTCAAAGGATTGAACAATGGTGTAGCCTTCTTTGACCAATAAACTTGGTAACCACGTAAAAATGCCATAGTAAGAAAAAACGATACCGAACCAAATGAGCCACAGCATTAAAGTACGACGTGCAAAAATGCCTGACCAAAGCTGTGAAAAACTGATGTTGTGCTTTTCTGCAACTGGTTTGACTTCAAAGATTTCAACAACTTCTACACCACATTTGGCTTCAATCTTTTTCACCAATGCATGTGCTTCATCAAAACGTCCACGGTTAATTAAATAAGGCACCGATTCGGGCACCATTTTCCAAATCACGATCGCATATAACGCAGGAATACCGCCAATTAGGAACGCTGCATGCCAACCAAAATCAGGAATAATAAAGCGTGAGACCAATGCAGCAACCAACCAGCCCAGTCCCCAAAAACTTTCCAGTAAGACAATAAAACGTCCACGTACATGCGCTGGAATATATTCACTGACTAAAGTCACCGCGACAGGGAGTTGCCCCCCTAAACCTAAGCCGACAATAAAACGAAATACCAACAACCAAGTTAGATTAGGTGCAAACGCACATGCAGCGGTGGCTAAGCTATAAATCACCAATGTCCATGCAAACACTGTTTTTCGGCCGAAGCGGTCTGCTAGTCCACCAGAAAACACCGCACCAATCGCCATCCCAACAAAACCAATCGAGACCACCCAACTTTTATCATTTGGCGTCATGGCCCAATCTTCAGCCATTTTCGCTAAGATAAAGGAAATGAGTCCCGTATCCATGGCATCAAACATCCAGCCAAGGCCAATAACCCAAAGTAAAGTGTAGTGAAACTTACCGATGGGTAAGCGTTGTATACGTGAGACTAAGTCCATAACAAGATCTCTGAACTGGTGGAAGGATGAACACTGCTTTCCCAACAGGATGTATGATTTTGCGTTTTTTAGTATAGATCCATGCAAAAGACCGACCATTGATCCGCCTTTTCAGCATTTTAATGTGATGTTATAGCAACGCGGCTATGACAAATCTTTTGAAGATACTGACTGATCATCATCATCTTTATAAATAAATTTAGGCATTTCTAAGCCAAAGTAAATGGCGATCAGACGTAAGGTGAAACCGAAAATGAGCGTCGCAATGACGGTCAATTCTAGCGATAAGCCAATCTCAATGCAGAGCCAATAACAAATCACGGACACAAAAGAAATACTGGCATAAAGTTCACGACGGAACACCAGCGGGACATCGTTACACAGGATGTCTCGTAAAATACCGCCAGAGACGCCCGTTAGTACCCCTGCTACCGCAGAAACGACAAAACCATGTCCCATTTCTAAAGCGATTTGACAGCCAATGATGGTAAAACCAATGAGACCCAAGGCATCGAGAACCAAGAAGATATTACGCAGATGACGCATCCACTTTGCAATCAGGATGGTGACAAATGCAGCAAAGCAGGTCAGCATGAGATATTCAGGATGCTTAACCCACGTCAGTGGATAGTGCCCAAGTAGCACATCACGAACCGAACCGCCCCCCAGTGCCGTGACACAGGCAATCAATGTTACCCCAAACCAGTCCATACTCCGCCGACCCGCAGACAATGCACCTGTCATTGCTTCTGCCGTGATTGCGATAATATAAATAACGGTAAGTAACATCGCCCTTCTTCCACTGAGGGTTGAGATGCGCGCTATTCTAAGCTAAATCTGCTCAAATGTTATAAAAATTGCGCACAACATTGTTTAAATTTTCGTCCAGAACCACAAATACACGGCTGCTTCATGGTGATTTGCATCTCTGTGGTCGGATCAAGGAAATACCAGCGTTGCTCGAACTTCACAAAGTGTGAAATTTCATGATGTACCTGCGCTTGCTGCCCATCGTGATAATGCGCTTTAAATTCAACTTGAGCATGGTTTTTATCGAGTTTTTCTTGGGCTTGTACCACCTCAAGCTTTAACCACTGATTGGCCTGACTCCACGCTGCAATAGCACTCACATCCAAAGCTTGCTGCTGTCCAATTGCAGTTGTTTGTACAATATAATCAATCTCATGTTGTGCAAATGCACTATAACGTGAACGCATCAATTGCTCTGCAGTCTGTGCATTTTCACGCCCCGTATGTAAGGGCTGACAACAGCTACCATACTCACCTTTGCCACATGGACACTGGACTTGTGACATATTTGTTTCCATAAAAAATAGCCTGACAATGCAGGCTATTTTAACGGATCTTTCCACACAATTTTCATCAGTAGATCCGTATCGATTCAAATAAAAGAATGATACACGGTAAGGTCATCCGCAAGTGTTTGAGACAGGACTACTTCTAATCAAAAATGTTTTTGCAATGCTTTGAATAATTTGACGGTAGTGAACGAGTTTTGCGGATGACAATGGTTTTGGGTACTTTTGCCGAAACAAAAGTACCTCCAGCCGAAGGCTAATCCCTTTATTTAAACCCTAGATGTAAGACTCCGTCGAATAGACTTAAAAATCATTTTAAAAATGCGTAATTACTTTTACGTGCGTAACATCAGTGATCTATATAGATTACCCCCCGATACGCAACTTAATCTTCAGTTGGCATGGGAATGACATGCACTTTTTCAATCTTATGACCATCCATCGTGACCACTTCAAAGATGTGTTCATCTGCTTTGAATTTTTCACCATTGGCTGGTAAACGGCCCAAATGGAATAAGATATATCCGGACAGAGTTGAATACTGTTCAGCATCATCCACCAAGTCACGACCTAACAATAAAGACACATGACGAATGTCGGTTGAGCCATCGAGTAACAATGAACCATCATCGAGACTTTCTGCTGCCGTCTCTGGTTCATCTTCATCAGGGAACTCACCAGCAATCGCTTCTAAGACATCAATCGGTGTTGCAATCCCTTCAATTGAACCGTATTCGTTCAACACCAAAGCCATTTGCAACGGTGCTTGACGTAGCTGTTCCATCACCATCAAAACTTGAGCATTTTCATGCACCACCACAGGCTCACGGAGATGTTTTTCGAAATCGAGTACGCCTGTTTCAATATAGTCATTCATGACTTTATGAGTCAGTACCGCACCCGCAATATTGTCAAGCTCACCATGTGCCACAATTAAACGTGAATGCGTGGTACTGAGTAATTGAGCACGAATCGCCTCAGGTTCTTCATCTAAATCAATCCATTCCAGTTCAGGACGAGGTGTCATCACGGACTTTACTGGACGCTCAGATAAACCCAGTACCCCTTGTACCATGACACTGTGGTAAACCCCGTTGTCTTCATCAAAGACTTCATCAGCAAAAGCACGTGTTGCAAGCACATCTTCATTTTCATTTTGATTGTCTGCAACATTTTTCCCACCGAGCATACGCATCACTGCTGAGGCTGTGCGATAACGTAAGTCTGTGGTTGTCACCATTTTTTCCTGATTATGACGCATGGTTTGGTTCAAGAACTCAATCATGACAGAGAAACCAATGGCCGCGTATAAGTAACCTTTTGGAATATGGAAACCAAAGCCTTCGACCAAGAGCGAGAAACCAATCATCATCAAGAAGCACAGGCACAGAATCACCACCGTTGGGTGACGGTTCACGAAGTTCATCAGTGGTTTAGATGCCCACAGCATAATGCCGACAGCAATAATGACCGCAATCATCATGACAGAAAGGTGTTTCACCATCCCGACAGCGGTAATCACGCTATCGAGCGAGAACACGGCATCGAGCACCACAATCTGCACAATCACCATCCAAAACGTCGCATGCACAGGATTTTCTTCCTTTAGCATAGGCTTGTTTTCAAGACGTTCACGCAGTTCCATGGTGCCTTTAAATAGCAAGAACACCCCACCAAACAGTAAAATTAGATCTCGACCGGAAAATGGATGGTCGAAAATATGGAACAGTGGGTTGGTTAGAGTCACCACCCATGCAATCGAGGCCAGTAAGATCAATCGCATACACAGTGCAAGCAATAAGCCGACAATCCGTGCAGTATTACGCTGTTCTGGCGGTAATTTTTCCGCAAGAATCGCAATAAATACCAGGTTATCGATACCTAAAACAATCTCAAGCACCACCAGTGTCAATAAACCCACCCATGCAGATGGGTCGGACATCCATTCAAAGATCATGGTTGTATCTCCTGAATGTTATTCACACGTAGATCATGCTGATTTGAAGATGAAATGCATTGGACATGCGCAAACGCTTTTAATGGCGTTCTTTCTAATATTTTGATGTGTGCTGAGTGACAACAACCACTACCCATGACGGTTCTTTAGCTTGAAATGAAGTTTTAAGTATAGCAAGTTAAGGTAAAAATTCACCCTTTTTTACCAAAGTACAATCTCAGTATGGAAGAATTTAAACCCAGTGATGACATTAAATTGTCATATTTAGCTGCCAATGTAGTGTCATAAAAAATAACATGCTAAGGTAAAATTAAAACGTAATGAATAGCGGATTAAAAATGACAGAAAAACGTGGTAATCCTTCTCCTGCTACAACACAACCTTTAATCGCACTGTATTGCGGCTCCCGCTCTGGGAACAATCCAATTTATCAAGAAAAAGCCATCGCATTGGCGCAAGGCTTGGCTGAACATGGTTTTGGTCTGGTCTATGGTGGCGCCAGTATTGGCCTGATGGGTCAAGTCGCTGACGCTGTGGTCGAACATGGCGGCGAAGCCGTTGGTGTGATTCCTGAGTTTATGTTGGATTATGAAATTGCACATAATCATTTGACTGAACTACACGTCGTGCGCAGTATGCATGAGCGTAAAGCCATGATGGCAGAACGTGCCAGTGCCTTTGTTGCCCTGCCCGGTGGTCTTGGCACATTCGAAGAAATTTTAGAAATCGCCACTTGGGGGCAGTTGAATCAACACCAAAAACCGATGATGCTGTATAACGTCAATGGCTTCTATGATGCACTGATTGCACAATTAGACCATGCGGTCGCTGAAGGTTTCTTGCCGCCCCAGCATCGTGCCAAACTGATCGTGTGTAATTCATCGAAGCAAATCTTTAGTGCACTGAAAAATTTAGATTGCCCAAAAAATTTCGTGGTCTAACTGTATTTTAGATGTCAAAAAGGGGAATAAAGTATTCCCCTTTTTTTTATTGCTCGATGTCCTAATTCAAATCGAGATCGTGCCGACTTAACCGGACACCACACGATAGAACCATGGCAAGGTTGTCGCTAAGAAAATACTCATCAATAAACCAAGCATCAATTTCATCGCATCTTTGCTGACATTTCGTGAAGTTCGATATTTATTCACTTCATGTAAATGCATGGACATGGCAAATTCACGTCCTGCGAGTAAACCCAAGAACACCCAAGTGGTACTCATTGGAATATTACTCCACTCTTTGAACACCAATAAAATCAAGGCATACATAAAGTCGATAATGGTTGCCGAGCGGATATCAGCCACACCCGTTTTGGTGTCGATAATGCCCTGAATCGCCCCACCACGTTGGTACAAAATGATCCCAAGCAGTACGATAAACACCACAATTGCAAAAATCAGGAACTCCAGCGGCACCTGACGAGGGACGTAGACAAAAATATTGGCCAAATCCTGAATCAGCCACTGACTCCATAAAAATGCCGTCGAAACCCACTGTAGTCCCACCCAAATATTCGAGGGTGTTTCATCACGTGTTTTACTGAAATAAACCGAGATGCCTTTAATCACAAAACGGTAAATAATAATCGCGACAACAAAAGCTACCGCATAACCCATCATCGACTTAGTTAACATCGACCCAAGACTACTCGGAGAGAAAATCGTTAACACTAAGAATGTGGTGCTGACCGGAATTCCGTAGCGAGTCAAAATGATCAGTAAGATCGGTGGCACAATATAGAGCCACGTGACCCCTTCTGCGGGAAATGGAATCGTTTCTAAACGACCATAAGATGCATCCCCCACACCAGAACTATACCAACCATAAACCAATACAATAGCTAAAATACTGCTGACATAGATCCACAACAGCCACCAAGGGCGATGCGCATTGGATGAAATAAAGGTTCCCAATGTCTGTGGCACATCATTACCGACAATAGAATAGGCCGCGAGACAGAAGCCTATGACCATCAGAATTTCGATTGTCATGAAAACAAAACACCTTTGCCATAAAGAAAAAGCCCTCCAATAAATGAAGGACTTGAGCGCATTATGACAGTTTATCTGGCGTTCATACAATTTTGTGCCGTGCTTTTCTCGACATCAAAATAAAAACTTTAAATAAAACAAAAATTTAAAATTTAATTATTTCAATTTAATCTGATAAACCGCAGTGCTACCGTTCACTTCATTTCTAACCACCAACAAAGGTTGAGCATTGGGCGAATCTTTGGCGGCAATAAAAATCAGATCTTCAGGTCCCACATCGCCTTGTTTAACCACATCAGTACCGAAACTTGTAGTTTCATGTTTTCATTCGTCTTTTATTTAAATATGACCAAGTTATAAACATTAGATTGCATAGAGATTAAACTTTCATTGCATTTTTCTTGCAATTTTTTGGCTCAATTATGCAAAGCTTTTACTACATCCGAATGGCAATATTCATTTAAACTGTTTAAAAATCTCAGCTTTATTGACTTATGAATAGCACGCCAACGCATCAGGCTTTACAACCCAAATTTAGACTTCTAGTGCTATTGGTCTCTATTGGCTTTTTTATGCAAGGCCTGGATACGACCATCGTCAATACAGCAATCCCAGCGATGGCAAGAAGTTTGGGCGAAGACCCGCTACAAATGCATAGTGTGGTCGTGGCCTATGTCTTGTCCGTTGCGGCGTGTATTCCCTTAAGTGGTTGGTTGGCCGATCGTTTTGGCGTACGAAATACTTATTTCACAGCCATTATTATTTTTACGTTAGCATCGCTAGGCTGCGGCATGGCCAATAGCCTGAATGAGCTGCTGGTTTATCGAGTAATTCAGGGCATAGGTGGCGCATTACTGCTACCTGTTGGGCGTTTGGCGATGCTCAAAGTGATTCCTCGGACACAGTTTTTATCGGCCATGAGTCTGATGAGCCTTGCCGGTTTGATTGGCCCCTTAATTGGCCCTACCCTTGGCGGTTGGATGGTGGAAGTCGCAACATGGCATTGGATCTTTTTAATTAACATTCCAATGGGACTGCTAGGGGTACTCATTACCTTTAAAGCCATGCCCAATGTGACCGAACCGAGCGTACAACGCTTCGACTTTATGGGTTTTGTCTTATTGGTCGTCGCCATGGTGGGGTTATCGTTAGGCATTGAAAACTTTGCTAGCCCGCATCTGCCGCTATGGTGGAGCCTGCTTTTAGTCGCAGCAGGCATCATCGCCAGTTTGATCTATGCCTTTCATGCACATACCCACGCCAATGCGCTGTTTCGCAGTAAATTATTTCAAAATCGGATCTATGCCATCGGCATTATCGGCAACTTCTTTGCCCGTCTTGGCGGCAATGCCATGCCATTTTTGATTCCCTTAATGCTACAAGTGGCTTTTGGCTTTGAGCCCTTTATCACAGGGTTATTGATGATACCGACTGTACTCGGTTCATTGGCATCTAAACCGATTATTCGTCAAATTATTCAACGCTTTGGCTATCGCAAAGTGTTATTGGTAAATACCTTCTTGGTCGGCGCCTGTATTTGCAGTTTTGCACTCTCTACGGCTGAAACCCCCACGTGGTTACGTGCCTTACACTTTTTTATTTTTGGTATTTTAAACTCGCTGCAATTCGTTTCGATGAATACCTTAACCCTCAAAGATTTACCTCAGCAAGATGCCAGCAGTGGCAACAGTTTCTTGTCGATGATTATGATGGTGTCGATGAGTATCGGTGTGGCTTTGGCAGGGACTTTAGTCAACGTGTTTACGGCCTATTATGGTCCTGCACAAATCGAAACGGCATTCCATAGCACCTTGATTTTACTCGGCTGTATTAACCTGATTACCGCAGCGATTTTTTGGCAAATTCCTAAACATGTGGATGTCTAAACCTGTGTCATCGGGCAAATCTATGACAGATCAGCCCTTAAAGGGTTATGATAAAATAGATACTTGGATACATTTTCATGCCTAAAAAAGCCAAATCACGTACCTCTAAAAGTTCACTCAAAAAATACAGCCCGATTATTGCACTCAGCGCTATCAGCGGCGTCATGGTGGTGGCTGGATTAGGTTATTTAGCCGTGATGCCGCATCGCCCTGCATCTGCAGAAGAATATCCCGTCAAAGGTTTTGATGTTTCCCATCATCAAAAAGATATTCAATGGTCAAAAATTTCACCTAAAAAATACCAATTTGTTTATCTCAAAGCCACAGAGGGTGGTGATTTTAAAGATCGAAAATTTCAAGATAACTGGTTACAAGCACGGGAAAACGGCTTTTTAGTTGGGGCCTATCATTTTTACCGTCTGTGCCGTGATGGCAAGATTCAGGCGGAAAATTTTATTGCTTCCGTGCCGAAAAAAGCCGATGCCCTTCCTCCCGTGATTGATTTGGAATATGACACCAACTGCATTAACACCTACAGCAAAGAGCAGTTACTCAAAGAAATCACTTATATGCATGATCGCTTGCACCACCATTATGGCAAACAACCGATTTTTTATACTTCGAAGTCTTTTTATAATATTGTCTTAGCAGGCGAGTTTAAACAGACGCCGCTGTGGGTCCGTGAATATAAAGGCCCACCCGATCTAAAAAACAATCCGAAATGGCTGATTTGGCAACATACCAATCAAGGACAAATTCAAGGCATCTCGACCACTGTCGATTTAAATGTATTTTCAGGTGATGCCAAGGCATGGACTGAGTTTTTAGACAAAAATGGCGTTTCGCCGCTCAAACCCCGTTGATTTATTCACCGACTCAGGACAACATCGAAGCAAATAATCCATAAAAACTGAGTCGCAGGATGCGTATTTTAAAAATTTTTCTTATTATATTTTCAGTCTTTATAATCCTCGCCATCGGGATATTGGTCTACTTGATCCAACCTTCAGGGACCTTGGCAGTGTTTAAAACGTGGCATTATCAACATCCCGCACAAAGCACTATAGATACTCACTCAGCGGCGCCCTATCACGTAAAATTCTTTGGTGTTTCGACCTTACTGTTTGACGATGGCCAAGAGTAAATCCTCATCGATGGCTTCTTTAGTCGGCCATCGCTCAGTCGGACCATATTCACTCAAATCCAAAGTGATCAGCCTTTATTACACAGCTATATCGACCAATACGACTTAAAACGTACACGTGCTATTTTCGTGACTCATTCACATTATGATCATGCGCTCGATATTCCAATGTTGGCCCACCAGCTCCCTAAGGCCATGATTATCGGCTCTAAAAGTACCTTAAATATCGCACGGGCAATGCCAATCGCTGAATCACAATTACACGAAGTTCAAGCTTGGCAGCCGATGCAAATCGGTAAATTCACCATTACTGCCATCCCCTCGCAACATACTCCGCCAACGGCCGTTAATGATGATTTGGGGGGAGAAATTTCGCAGCCACTGCAACTCCCTACACATTTTAGTCAGTTTAAAGAAGGTGGATCGTATGATTATCTCATCCAACATGGGCCGCATTACAGTTTAGTCAAAGCCAGTACAGGTGCTGTGCCCAAACAGTTGCAAAAACTAAAAGTCGATACCTTATTTTTAGGCATCGCCCAACTTTCCAAGCAAACGACAGCGTTTCAACAGCAATATTTCAAAGAAACCTTAGCGACTCTTCAACCCAGCACCGTGATTCCAATTCATTGGGATAATTTTTTCAAACCACTGAATCCAGAGCTCGAATTTTTGCCTCGCTTTGCCGATGACACCCCTCAAAGCCTAAATCTATTGATACAGTCGGCAGCAGCTCAAAACACCAAGGTGGTTTTACTCAGTCAACCTGTGTCGTTTGAGTTAAAAAATTGAGGAAAGCGCTAGATTGACTGTGCGATACTGAAATTCAATTTTTTAAGCACTGATCTAACTAGGCATGAGGAAAATCATACATATCGACATGGATGCATTCTTTGCATCAGTAGAGCTGCGGGAACATCCAGAACTCAAGCAGCTTCCTGTTGTTGTGTCTTCACATCACCCTCGTGCAGTCATCTGTGCCGCATCTTATCCTGCACGTGAATTTGGTTTACGTTCTGCAATGTCGATGGCACAGGCCCGTAAACTCTGCCCACAGGTCGTGGTGATCGAACCTAATTTTGAAAAATATCGTGCCGTTTCGGCGCAAATTCATGCCATTTTTCAACGCTATACGTCTCTGATTGAGCCGCTATCTTTAGACGAAGCTTATTTGGACGTCACAGAAAATTTACAACATATTCCGAGTGCCACTGAAGTCGCTATGCGAATTCAGGCAGAGATTTTACAAAGCACTGGTTTAACTGCCTCCGCAGGTGTCGCGCCCAATAAATTTTTGGCTAAAGTTGCTTCTGATTGGAACAAACCCAATGGCATTTGTATTATCAAACCGTCTCAAGTTTTGCATTTCATCCATGACTTGGCACTGAAAAAAATTCCCGGTGTGGGAAAAGTGACTCAAGAAAAATTAAAAGCCATGCAACTCAATACATTGGGTGATTTACAACAAATTGAAGAAGCCGTTCTGATTCATCATTTCGGTAAATATGGCCGACAACTCTATCTGTATGCACAAGGGATTGATGAACGACCGGTCCAATCTAGCCGCGAGCGTCAGCAGATCTCGAAAGAAACCACTTTTGATGATGATCTCACCCTGAACCAATGTCAGCCCTATTGGCCCAAACTGATTGACCAAGTTTGGTCTAGTTTAGAAAAAAAGCAGTTAAGCGCGCGCGGTGTATCGGCCAAATTAAAACTGAAGAATTTCCAAGTGCTACAGCACAGTAAAAGTTTTAAAACGTCACTGAATCATCGTGAAGACCTTGCGCAGGTATTACAGCAATTACTGCATGAAATGCATATTTCTGAGGAAGATCAATTTCGCCTGATTGGCGTAGGGGTCTATCAATTAAGTGCGCAAAACCAAGAAACACAACTTTCGCTGCTCTAAAAACTTCAAGAAGATCGTATTTGCTTAAGATTTAGGCAGAAGAACAAATTTAAAGCAATTTGCTATTCACAAAGCCTAAAATTAGAGTACTCTATCAGCGCACTACATTATCCGTGTATGCGCTGAGATGCTGAAAATCACCTTTACTTTCAGCATGCTGTCCTGTGATTGGCGTGACGATCAAATCCGAATATTACAGGGCAACTCTGTTGTCAATCATGGAATACCCCGCTGTATGCCTTCTGCAAAATCTGCTCCAAATCCTCAAAATATTTCACAAAATCAAGAACAACGTGCGCGTAAAGCCGCATTAAGTAGCTTCATTGGTGCCGTAGTCGATTGGTACGATTTTTTACTTTATGGCATTGTTGCCGCACTCATTTTCAAAGATCAGTTTTTCCCCAGTATTGGCAACAATATGGGAACCTTGGCAGCCTTGGCGACCTTTGGCGTCGGCTTCCTGTTCCGCCCCTTAGGCGGCATTGTGTTTGGACATTTTGGTGACAAGCTGGGTCGGAAAAAAATGTTGGTGCTCACCGTCATCCTGATGGGGATTTCGACGGTCGGTATCGGTTTATTACCCAATTTTGCGGCCATCGGTTGGTTGGCCCCGATCCTGCTCGTAACACTTCGGGCAATACAAGGTTTTGCCGTCGGTGGTGAATGGGGCGGCGCTGCCCTGATGGCCGTGGAAAATGCCCCGAAAGGCAAAAAAGCCTTTTACAGCAGTGGTGTACAAATTGGCTATGGCGTCGGACTCGTTCTGGCAACAGGCGCTGTGTCGTTGATTATTGCCACTTTGGGTGAAGATGCTTTTGCTGATTGGGCATGGCGAATTCCCTTTATTGCCAGTATTGTCTTGCTGGCTATCGCGATGTGGATTCGACGTGATCAAGACGAATCACAAGAATTCATCGACAATGTGGTCAAAGCTCGACAAACGCCGCAAAAATTACCGATTCTGCAAGCGATTAGCCAACACCCCAAAGCCTTTTTTTACATTATTGCGCTGCGCCTGACCGAGTTACTCACCATGTATTTGGTGACGAACTTTGCACTGAATTATTCCACCGCTCAATTGGGCATGGACAAACAGTTCTTCCTCAATATCACCTTAATGGTTGGTGCAATTAGCTGCTTCAGCATTCCCCTCTTTGCGTGGCTAGCAGATCGATTTGATCATCGTAAAATGTGCGTGCTGGGTGGATTGATTGGTGCGCTTTCAGCTTTTCCCTTCTTCATGGCCCTTGATGCACAAAATACTTGGCTAATTATTGTCGGTGCAATTTTCCTTGCCAATATTGCCCATGATATGGTGGTGAGTGTACACCAGCCGATTTTTACCTCCTTGTTTGGTACCGCCTATCGCTACAGTGGCGCAGGTGTCGGCTATCAAGTAGCCAGTATTATCGGTGGTGGCTTTACCCCAATGATTGCAGCAGCTTTGGTGATTTGGGGTGATGGTTCATGGCATTATGTGGCAATCTACCTTGCTGTCGGCTGTTTATTGACGGCTTTGGTTGCAACTACAATGCCTAAAACTCAAGATTAAGTGACCTTTTTGCTTTCAGGATATTTCGCATGACCATCCAACGCCTGCATGTTTCAAAACGCTTTTCCGAAATCGCTATTTCAGGTCAATTGATCCATTTGGCAGGTCAATTGGCAACAGACCTTGATTTAGACATCAAAGGACAAACACAGCAAACATTTGAGATCATTGATCAATTCCTTGCAGATGCCGGCACAGATAAAAGCCAGATTATGTCAGTGACCATTTATCTTAAAGATATTGAACAGGATTATGCAGCATTCAATGAGGTATGGGATGCGTGGGTGTCTGACATTGAAGCATTACCACGGACTTGTGTCGAAGCCAAATTATACGACCCCCGTGTACTGGTAGAATTAACCGTCGTAGCCGTTAAGCCTGAATAACCATTAAGCCTGAATAACAATAAAAAAAGCATGTCTAAAGACATGCTTTTTGAAAAAGACTTGGCTCTTTGAATCCTTAAGATCCAATAATTTTGATCTTTTTACGTTCCAAATCTGAATATAAATGATATTTTTTCAGATCATTAACCGGCACAAATGGCGCTTGTACACGCTGCTCATTCAAGAAATCTTCGCGTAATTGAACGTACTCAGGCACATCATCATAACGAATGACCCGATAGCCTGCCAAAGCGAGCAAAGCATCTTGATATTGCGACTGCTGCATCCGTTTTAGCACCATTGGATCATCTAAAGCGACGATCGCCAAGATCTGATGCTGTTCATCTAGGACGACAAAGTCCGCCACCATATTTCGATACTTATTCCGCGTACGATAGTATTTCGTGGTCAACAGTGCATCAAAAGACACGTGCGCAAGGATCGTATGCTTAGGCAAAATTTCTTTTAAACGCGTGTAGGTTAATTGCTCATTAATGTTGAAAATAGCACGTTGTTTCAATGCGCTATCTTGTTGCTTAGAATCACCTTCTAAACTTTTCCAAGCCATTATGAGCACACAGAAGAGTAAAATACTCCCTATTACTATGTATATAGTCATCTCATAATCCTTTATATTTCTTATATTTTTGGTTTTTGACATACTTCTTTTGAAGACGAAGTATACAACCAGTATTATTTTTTTAATTTCCTATTAAAAAAAATAACTCTAACTTTCACACAATACGTATTTAAACTGACAAAAAGTTGCAAACTTAAAGCGTCAAACATCACATGCCACTTCGTTCAGAGTAATAGCATCCATTGCTATATACAGATACTTTAGATCATTCGCTAAAACGACAGCAAGTGCATTTCCTCTCACTGTCAGACTATTCCGATAAGCTGTCAAATTTTGCTCGTATTTCATTGAGATAACCGACACACATATGGCATTGAGCTTGTAACAGCATATAAAAATGCAAACTTTCTTATGCTGCCGAGCATAACACCCATAAAAAAAGACACCGAAGTGTCTTTTTTTATCTATCCATTTTAAGCGCGTGATTTAGACTTCGATTTTCCTTTGGGTTTCGGACCGCCAAAAGGTTTTTTCGCATCACCCGTTTCACGCGGCGGCAGACCAGTATGCTGCGTCAAGATTTGACCACGCTCAGGACGCTTCTTGGTATTCGAAGGACGCGATTGAGCAGCCTTAGTCCGATTGCCTTGTTCACCTGTACGTTTTTGTGAATCACCTGCAATGCTTGAGTTCTTTTTACGTGCAGATTGGTATTGGCCCTCAGCACTACCCGCAGGCTGATACGTCGGAATCAAATGCTGTTTTGAGTTCCCGATCAGATCCTGACGCCCCATTTCTTTGAGCGCTTCACGCAGCAATGGCCAGTTGTTTGGATCATGATAACGCAAGAAGGCTTTATGCAAACGGCGGCGTTTTTCACCTTTCACGATATCGACATTTTCGGTATAACGCGCCACTTTAGCCAGCGGGTTTTTACCGGTGTAATACATGGTCGTTGCAGTCGCCATTGGTGATGGATAGAAGGTTTGCACCTGATCGGCACGGAAACCATTCTTCTTCAGCCAAATCGCTAAGTTCATCATGTCATAGTCCGTCGTACCCGGATGCGCTGCAATAAAGTAAGGAATGAGATACTGCTCTTTCCCTGCTTCCTTACTGAAACGATCAAACATTTGTTTGAAACGGTCATAGGTCCCGATCCCCGGTTTCATCATCTTCGATAATGGACCTTTTTCGGTATGTTCAGGCGCAATCTTCAAGTAACCGCCGACGTGATGTGTCACCAATTCTTTGACATATTCTGGGTTTAACACCGCAAGGTCATAGCGTAAACCGGAACCGATCAGAATCTTTTTAATCCCCGGCAATGAACGTGCTTTACGGTATAACTGCGTTAAAGGTGCATGATCGGTGTGCAAGTTTTGACATACACCCGGGAATACACACGACGGCTTACGGCAGTTCTTTTCAATCTCAGGATCTTTACATGCCAAACGGTACATATTGGCCGTTGGGCCGCCTAAGTCAGAAATGATCCCAGTAAAGCCCGGTGCGGTATCACGAATTTTTTCAACTTCACGCAAAATCGATTCTTCAGAACGGTTTTGGATGATACGCCCTTCATGCTCTGTAATTGAGCAGAAGGTACAGCCGCCAAAACAGCCGCGCATAATGTTCACAGAGAACTTAATCATGTCAAAGGCAGGAAAACGCGCTTCACCATAAGCTGGATGCGGCAGACGTGCATATGGCAAGTCAAACACATAATCCATTTCTTCTGTAGTCAATGGAATCGGCGGCGCATTCAGCCAAACATCACGTTCACCATGCTTTTGCACCATCGCGCGCGCATTGCCTGGATTGGTTTCCAAATGCAAAATACGGTTGGCATGTGCATACAGCACAGGATCATTCGCCACATCTTCATAGGCAGGTAAACGAATCACCGCCAATTCACGCGGCGGCAATTTATGCTTAATGGCTTTTGATGCAGGCTGCAGCTGCACGATTTGCGTATCGGCGTCTAAGTTATCGCCTTCACGGACAATCGGATTTGCTACCGCTTCTTTTTGGAAGCCTTGATATTGCGTAACGCTGTCTTTGCCTTTTTCGATTTCACAGCCTTCAAGGTCTTCGGTCATTACATAAGGGTTAATGATCGGATCGACACGGCCAATTGCATCGACATCATTCGAAGCAATTTCAACAAACTTCGCTTTTGAAGCCCGGTTATTTTTATTCACAATAAATGCGGTACCGCGGACATCCGTAATCTCTTGGATTTTTTCACCGCGGGCCAAACGATGCATGATTTCCGTGATTGAACGTTCACCATTACCATACATCAATAGGTCGGCTTTCGAGTCCATCAATACTGAACGGCGGACTTTATCTGACCAATAATCATAATGCGCAATACGGCGCAGCGAGGCTTCAATACCACCCAATAATACAGGCACATCTGGATATGCTTCACGCACACGCTGGCAATATACCGTTGCTGCACGGTCTGGACGTTTATTCGGTTGATTATCTGGAGAATACGCATCATCCGAACGGATTTTACGGTCTGCCGTATAGCGGTTGATCATCGAATCCATATTGCCGGCTGTTACGCCCCAAGCAATATTCGGTTTACCCAATACACGGAACGCTTCTACATTGGTCCAGTCTGGCTGAGCAATAATCCCGACACGGAAACCCTGCGCTTCAAGGGTTCGACCGATGATGCCTGAACAGAATGACGGATGATCGATATACGCATCACCGCAAACCAAAATAAAGTCGCAGCTGTCCCAACCGAGTTGATCCATTTCTTCGCGTGACATCGGCAAAAATGGCGCAGGGTCAAAACATGACGCCCAATATTTGTCGTAATCAAACAACGCTTTTGGCGCAGTCTGCATAGTATAAGCAGTAGACATGGCTAGCAATTCTCGGCTGGCAGATGGAATGATCTGAAAAAAGATCAAAGAAGATGAAAGCCGATCATTTTACCATGAATTCCACTCATCATGCTTGATTATAATTTATACAACAGCTACAGAATCATTGAATTGTTTTATATAGACATCACATTTAACAGCGCTATTGCACGACTTTAAAACTACATATATAAATCATTTTGATCAGGGAATCAGTTTCAATAAACCTAGAATGTGCTATGAGTTATCGCATTTTTATTCAACATTAAAGCCTGCGCCTGTTGAAATTGAATGTGCATTTCAGGTAAATATTTTTCAATATAAATCTTACGCTTATCTATATTGTCTTGAGTCATCAATGGTTTTACATCAAGCATTTGACGGCGTGCCGTTTCCTGCTGATATTTTTGCCAAAAACTCAATGCTGCATTTGGATCAAAGCCAGCTTTCGACATCAGATCAAGTGCAAGGACATCTGCTTCTAGTTCAAATTTTGAAACTTTAGGCAAAAAAACAGCTTGCCCAGTCACACTACTGGCCGCAGTTTCAAGCGCGCCGATACCCGCAGTCGAAGAAATCATCGCCACCTGACTAGCAAACAGCAAGGAAATCTTCTCACGATGATGATCACGTAATGCATGTGCCATTTCATGCGCCATCACAAATGCCAATTCATCTTCAGTCAGCTTTAAACTCCAATATAAGCCCGTGTTAATGACAATTTTCCCACTTGGAAAACCATGTGCATTTAAATCTTTATTTAAATTCCCACTGACTTGCCAATCCCATTGACTCGAACCATGACGGTAAAACTCTGCATTTTGCTTGAGTTTATTTAAAACCTGATCCAATTTCGAATCTATGATCAAAAGTTGCTTATCTTTCGCCTGATGAATAAATTGTTGATACGTTCTATCTGCCTGTTTAGGGTCTGTTGACATTTGTTGATTAAAAAAATAGCGAGATAGTAAAATTAAATCGCCAAACCCAATTTTACACTCGCTATGCCTCGAACAATGCTAAATGATCAACACTGGTCCAAGTTACTTGCTATTTTCCGTCACTTTAATATTTATCTCAAATTAAATTTACGGAATTTTATTGAAGCGATTTTATTTCGAATTAGAACAGGCTGTCCTTGG